>CAXHHE010000097.1:0-9846 GCA_964016365.1 uncultured Bacteriovorax sp.
TCTCATGAGCCCGATTCATGCTTTCCAGGTTGAAACTGAATTTAAAATTTTTAATGATTTCCTGGATAACGGGATCAGAGACAACTCTTATTTCCTGGAAAAAAATGTAAAGAGCGTTCCGGATACAAAAACTTATGGCTACACACTTTATACGACAACCAACTCGGATAGAGATGTTTTTATCGAGCGCTACATGATCAACAATCTCTCTCACGGCTGGAGTGGTGGAGTTCCAGACCTTCCGTATAATGAGCCGAAAGGTCCGGATGCGAGTGCGATGATTATGAAGTTCTTTAAGCGCTTTGGCCTTTAATTATCTTCTATCAAAAACCGCTCTAACTGTATTGTTTTCACAAACATCATTAGCTTCGTTCATGATTTCAAAAGCAATGAAGCGAATCCCTCTTTTTGAAGCGTAGTACTTCATTGAACTCATGTTGTCGTCAATCCAGTTCTTTGTTTCAGTACAAGCTTCAACTGATCCTGTTGAGACAACTTCGGTATGGTCAATTTCCATCGACTTTGTATCGCGCGAGCGATTTAAAAAAAGCCCAAATGTACAAAGTCCACCATCAGTACCCGGGAATGTCCCTTCCACTAAAAAAGTGTTCAGGTCTTTATCGGCAGCTAACTGAAGAAAAGTGATTTTTTGGTCAGCGTATTTTTTTGGAGCTGGTTTATAGTCAGTGAAAAACTCTCCACAGTCATAACCGACACCTTTAGCGCGGAAAGTGATCCCAGCTGGAAGCTTAAATGTTTCGGCCATCGCAGTTGTCGAGAGCATCGCTAGTACTAAAAATAATTTCATAAAATCCCCTATAAACTCTTTAAGAAGGCCACGACATCGTCGCGCTCTTTTTTCGTTAGATTTAAATATTTCTGTCTTGATTTTTGGGCCTCTCCCCCATGCCATAGGATTGCTTCGTTAAAATCTCTTGCTCTCCCATCGTGCATTAAGCGAGTGTGACCGTTAACCACGGAAACGAGACCCAATCCCCAAAGAGGTGGCGTTCTCCATTCGCGTGTTCCGGCGTCTTCTTCATTTTTATAATTGCCCACATCATCAGCGAGTTCATCGCCCATGTCGTGGAGAAGAAAATCCGAGTATGGATAAATAGTTTGGTTATTTAGAATTTCAAATTCTGAGTTTGCGCCAGTCACGTAGCTTGGTGTGTGACAGCTTTGACAGTTCATCTTCATAAAAACAGCTTTGCCATTTTCCACTGATTTTGAACCTACATCTCTTTTAACCGGAACAGATAATAATTGAGTGTAAATAGTCACCTTCCCTAAAAGCTCCGGGGAAATGTCGTCTTGTGTTCTTTTTTTAGCGCAGTCAATTTGCACCAAAGGGCAATCTTCTTCAGGATGTAAATAACTAGTGATTCCAATATCACCGTGAAAAGCGGCCGCGTTTTGCTCAAGCAGGCTTGCTTTCCCGGCCTTCCAACCAAAGCGACCCAAAACCTTCTTTCTTTCAACAATCGAGTAAACGATATTAGGTCTTCCTGAAATGCCATCGCCATCTAAATCATCAGGGTCTGCCTGCTTTAAAATATCTTCTTCTTTAATATTTTCAATCAACCCAAGACCACTCATTTGCGGGCCAACTCTCGGAGAGAAAATAGTGTTTTTTGGAAAAGCTCCAAAAGCAAGATTCATAAATGTGTAGCGAGGTTTTTTTAATTCATAGACCTCTCCATCACTAAACTTGCCAGTCACTGTTTCAAAGTTAACAAAAGCGTCCCCTTCTCCAGGCACTCCAGCAATCCCCTGTGGGTTAAATTGGCCGCCGTAGTTTTCTGGTTCACTCACCGATCCGTCAGCGTTTTTCACTCTCAATCTAAATAAGAGAGAAATATCAACTTTGCCATCCTGATCAGGAAGGCCTCTTCCACGTCCGTCTTTAAAGTGACAGGCCGTACATGAAGTCGCGTTGTATGTTGGACCAAGGCCGTCTCTAATAGGAGTTGAAGATGGTGATGTAACCCAGACTGACTGGAAGAAGCTGTTACCTAAAACAAAATCTCTGCGCTCTTGTCCGCGGGCGCCACTTAACGGATGGCTAAAAGCGCCCACAGATAAATCCGAAGTGCTCCCGGCACCCGCCGGGAACTCTTCGTTAGCAAAAGCAGACATTGATAGAAGAAGATAAAGAAGTATGTGCATATTAAAAATCTACTTTTGCGTTTAGTGCTTCTGATACTTCTACTAAATCCTTTGCAAGAACTTCCATTTCTTCAATTGAAGCCAGGATAAGTGGTCTAGCTGTTTCTGAAAGAATAGCCTGGTCAAATGGAGCTGGAAGTTCAGCTAGCATTTTGTGAACTTTTGCTACGCGAGCTTTTACTCTCTTTGCTAGTTCAGTGTTTTTAAGTGGAGCAAGCTCTAACATTTTTGTTTCTCTTAGAACGTTTTCAACACCCCAGAAGTTCCACTGGATATCCATGTGGGTCATATCAGAAAAACACGAGTGCTCATCTTCTTGCCCCATGGTCTCGTACGCCACGTACATTCTTTCTCCTGAGAGTTCATCTCCAGTCATGTAGATGATTCCTGAAAGGATATCTTTAAGTGTGCTTGTTTGTTTTTGTGATTCAAACAGAGCTCTGAAGTTCGCCTTATTTGGCGCCCATTCATCAACTAAACCTTGAAGGTGATCAATTAAAAGATCAGCTGCGATTAAAAGGTAGGCCGCTCTTCTTTCTGCGTTTAGGCCTTTGCCTTGAACATAGTCTTCGTATGATCTTCTTCCCGGGCCATCAACATAAAGGTCTTGACCCCATAGAAGGAATTCAATCGCGTGGTAACCAGTAGAGATATTTTTTTCTCCATCAAGCTCATTAAGAGACTCAAGAAGTTCTTTATTGATCACTGGGAATTCGCTCAGGTTGTTAATGATCCCTGCACTTGGAGCCCCTACAACGTAATCGATGTATGCTTCATCAAGCGGCCATGCGTTTAGTAGACCTTCAGGTCCTCCATCGCGGTCGATTGGACCATTGTAGAAACGGAAAACTTCACTCTGTCCGTATGGAGCGCGCGCTAACTTCCAAGAGTTCTTTGCCACTTCCATTGTCATGACACTTGGATTTTTAACAAAGTTTGCGATGTCTTCTTTTAAAGTGATCGCTGTCTTTAGCGAGTCAGAATAAGTTTTGTAGACAAGTTTTGAGTATCCTGAAATGCTCTTTGTTTGAGCTTCTTCCAGGCTTTGGGCCGATACGGCCGAAAAAGAACCTAATAAAACCAGGCAGATAAGGCTTTTAAACATGATATTATTCCTTTGTTTGTATACATGGATGTCTATTTTAACAATTGTTTGATACTTCAAACAACGTTCCATGACAACGAAAAAAAGAACAAGGTCAAAAAAAAAAGGCCCGCAAAAATGCGGGCCCTTTTTAAGAGTTAGATAAATTGTGGGTTAATTAATCAAGTCTGTACAATCTTCCATCACCAGCAACGAAGAACGATGTGTTTGTTGTAAGCGTCTTAGTCCAGTTCTTTACTGTGTAAGACATTTCAACTGTTGCACCAGCTACTACGTTAGCAGGAGTTCCAACGTTTGAGATTGCGATTAGCTGAGAACTTGCATCTAGGTCAAATCCCCAAGCTACAGAGATATTTCTAGCAGATGCTCTAATTCCTGTAAGGTATTTACCTTTTCCTTCGAACTGTCCACCGTGTTGGAACGTGATGCTGTAAACGAAGGCCACGACTTCAGAGTTAAATCCGTTAGTGTAAGAGATTTTGTAGTGCTTAGTAACTGGAATTGACCATCCACCCATGTCGTGAACAGCAGTGTCCTTAGTGTCTAGTCTTGGAAGAACAGAAACTGCGGCCATTGGGTTGTTTGTTACAACCGCTTTTCCTTTTTCAATTGTCGGGATGATTTTTTGTCCGATAGCGATTAACTTGTCGATAACCATGATAACACCATCAAGAACTCCAGACTTCGGAGTTGGTGTTGTTCCATCAGCAGCTACGGCCGCCAGTCCTTTGTTTGTTCCCGGGCTAACCACACCTTTTTCTTCAGGTGGTCTTGGTGGAATGTTTGGAACTGTGACGTTCTTTACAGCTAGTCCAAGAGTTGCATCGTTAATGAATTCCAACGCCTCTTCTTCTGTGACTTCAGTAATGCTTGGCTTGCTTAACTGGAAGTACGGATCCTGGATTGCCATTTTGTCGGTTGTAAGGTTCGTTACCTTAGTTCCAGCAAATGCTTCTACTGATAGAAGTTGAGCAACAACAACTACAGCTAGAGCGGTCTTAGTTAAATTAGAAGTCTTCATGTTGTAATTCCCCCACGGTATACAATTTTCGTTAGCACGGTTTAGCAACCAAATTGTCAAAGAACAATTAAGTCTTCTAAAGTTAGTAAAAATTACATATAAAAGGGCATTGAATTTACATTCAGGGTTAAGCAAAACTAAAACTTCTTTATATGAGCAAGAAAATTATCGTACGAAAGGATGGGCTTTTCTACCATCCGACCTTTATTAAGAAAGATGAAAGAGAGGCCATCTTGGAATGGCTGGGTACCCTTCACCCTATCTGGGAGATGCGCTACTCTGAAAACAACCCGCCGCCCGAGGGCGATACACAAAGGCAGCTTCTGCGCCCGGTGTACTGGTTAGGAAACTGGCAGTTTGCCTGCCTTAATTACTATCACCCGCCAAAAGGCATCCACAACAGATGCATTAAGGCCGAAGATTACCCGAAGGCCTTAAAAAAGATCCTCGAGACCATTGAAGGCATCACTAAGATGCATTTTAAAAAGCACGAAGTCCCTCGCGGATGGAAACTCAATACGTGCCTGATCAATTTTTATGGAACATCTATTGATGAGACCGGGAAAAAAATCGACACCGCTCGCGTAGGAGATCATAAAGACTTTGAACTTGGGCCGGTGGCCTCTATCTCTTTTGGAGAGAGGGCCTTCTTTCAATTTGTTCTCGGGAAAAAAGACCTCAAAAATAATGTGATCTATGAACAATGGTTAGAAGATTCTTCATTGCAAATCTTTGGCGGGGAACTTTATAAAGACAAAGCTTTCCACCGCGTTCAGCGTGTAGAGAATAAACTTAAAACCGTCTTTAAACTAAATGTGGAAAACTTCGAGACGAGACGGATTAACTTCACCTTTAGATACGTACCAGAAGAGCACATAATTCCCTTTAAGGAACTGCCTGCGCCACAAAAAAGCGATGTGACAGGTTATATGCAGATGCTTGCCCGCTACTCACCTCATTTTGAGCGCGCCTTAAAGGAATAAAAAGCTAGTAAAAATAAATCGCACAGAGTTTAATAGAGGGCATGAATTCATTTATCAATCAGGCCCTCGTTTTAATCGGTTCAGCAGTTATTCTCGTCCCCATTTTCACCCGTTTGGGTTTGGGGTCTATTCTTGGCTATCTTATCGCCGGGATCCTGGTGGGTCCGTTTGGATTTGACCACGCTCATGAAACAGAGAATATTAAACACTTTTCTGAATTAGGAGTGATCCTTCTTCTTTTCATTATCGGCCTGGAAATCCAGCCAAAAAAACTTTGGCAGATGCGAACAAAACTTGTGGGACTCGGCGGTCTTCAGGTTTTAGTCTGCACATTGGTTTTCATGGGAATTGGATTGCAGCTTGGCCTTAGCACTGTCTCAACCGTAGTGATTGGCTTTGCCCTTTCTCTTTCTTCAACGGCCTTTGCACTTCAGACGTTAAGTGAAAGAAGTCAGCTTGGAACAGAGTTTGGCCAGTCTTCATTTGCTGTTTTACTAATGCAAGACTTACTGGCGATCCCAGCTCTTGCCATCATTCCAACTCTCGCTGACACGGGGTCGAGTTCGCTTAACATGGGAACTTTCCTCAAGTTCGTTTTAATCATCACCTTCTTAGTTTTTGCCAGCCGTTTTATGATCAGGCCGATTTTCCGCGTGATCAGCGCCACAAGAATCAGAGAACTCTTTACTGCCGTTACACTCGTCATTGTTTTAGGTGTGGCCGCTCTGATGCTCTCAATTGGTCTCTCTGCAGCTCTGGGGACTTTTATTGCCGGCGTTCTTCTTGCCGACTCTGAATACCGCCACGAACTTGAAGCCGATCTAGGCCCGTTTAAAAATCTTTTAATGGGTCTCTTCTTTATCGGTGTCGGGATGAGCGTTAACCTCGACCTGGTGATTTCAAAGCCACTGATGGTTCTTGGTCTCTCGGTTGCTTACCTGGTTTTTAAACACCTTCTTCTCTTTTTCATCGCCCGTTCATTTAAGATGGACAAGATGAATTCAAAACTCATGTCACTTGCTATCGGACAAGGTGGAGAATTCGCTTTTGTTATTTTTGGAATCGCCCTGACATACAACCTGGCCGATCCAGATATTCTCTCTCTGCTTACTGTCGTGATTACCATCTCTATGGCCATGAGCCCGCTGTTAATTTTACTAAATGACAAGTACGAGGCCATCGCTTGCAAAAACAGTAATACTCCTAACTACGATACCATTCAGGATGAATCTCCTGAAGTGATCATCGCTGGCTTCGGTCGCTTCGGACAAATCTTTGCGCGCGTTTTACGCACGCAAAAAATTCCTTTCACGGCCATTGACCGCGACCCGAACCAGATTGAACTGGTGAGACGTTTTAGTCACAAAGTTTATTATGGAGATGCTTCAAGGCTCGATATTCTCGAGGCCGCAGGTATCGCCAAAGCGAAGTACTTTGTACTGGCCATCGATGATGTTGAAGATTCAATTAGAGCGGCCAAGACGATCAGAGAAAAATACCCACACGTTAAAATCTTTGCCCGCTCAAGAAACCGTGGTCACTCATTCGATATGATGGATATGGGAGTTCACCGAATTAAGCGCGAGACCTTTGATTCGAGTTTAAATTTCGCCAGCGACCTCTTAATTGAGATGGGTCAGTCAGAAGAAAAAGTGCACGCGCTTATTAAAAAGTTCGCCGCTCACGATCTTGCAATGATCACTGAGCAACACAAAGTGCGCAACGACGAGAAACAATTCTTGTCTGTGTATCATCAGGCCCAGGCCCAATTGGCCGAGGTTTTAAGCCGCGATGAAAGTTCTGGAGTGGAGCAAAAATAATAAGTAAAAAAAATTTGCCGGGCTGTTGACTTACGCAAAAGTTACGCTTATGCTTGTTTTATGGCGATTACAAAAAAACAAAAAGAATTTTATGATTACATTGTGGCCTACAATAAAGAACATGGCCACTCCCCAACTCAAAAAGAAATCAAAGACCACTTTGGCCTTAAATCTTTTGGGTCAGTCCAAAAGTACCTTCAGTACTTAAATAAAGAAGGACTGATTGAAAGAGAATGGAACCAGCGCAGAAGCCTGGAAATCAAAAATGACGAAGTCGAATCCGACTCAGACCAAATCCCTCTTCTGGGTATGGTTGCTGCCGGTAACCCGATTGAGGCCATTGAAAACGCCACCAACATGATCTCTGTTCCCCGCACCTTTATTAAAGGTGGATTCAAATATTTCGCCCTGACTGTTAAAGGGGATTCGATGATTGAAGCGGGAATTCTTGAAGGAGACGTTATTGTCTGCCGTTCAACCAAAGAAGCGCGCAACGGCCAGATCGTCGTGGCAGTTATTGATGGTGAAGCGACAGTAAAAACCTTCAGCCAACAGAAAAAAGCAATTGAGCTTCTTCCTGCAAATAAGAACTACTCACCTATCGTCGTCGATGAAAACGTGGGTGATTTTAAAATTGTAGGAAACTTAGTAGGACTTCTTCGCTCTTACTAATTTTTAAGCGGACAAAATAAAAAAATGGAATGCGCAATTTTGCGTGAATGGATAGTTACGTCTTATGGTTCGAAAAATAATACATGTAGATATGGATTGTTTTTACGCTCAAGTAGAAATGCGTGACCGTCCGGAATTAAAAAATGTTCCTCTGGCCATTGGTGGGGCCCCGGGAACTCGCAGTGTCCTTTGCACAAGTAACTATATTGCCCGAAAGTTTGGAGTGAAATCGGCAATGCCGACAGATTATGCTGTCAGGCTTTGCCCTAATTTGGTGATTCTTCCACCAAACTTTAGAAAGTATCAAAAGGCCTCAGAGATCATTCAGAAAATTTTTCTGAAGTACTCTCACAAAGTCGAAACTGTTTCTTTAGATGAAGCCTATATTGATGTCAGCGATCATGTGAGTGCGACAGATGTCGGCCGCTTGATTAAAGAAGATATTTTAAAAGCGACGGGACTTACTGCTTCAGTGGGAATTGCACCTAATAAGTTTCTGGCAAAAATCGCCAGCGACTGGAAAAAGCCCAATGGTTTTTTCGTGATTAAGCCCCACGAAGTGCAAAGTTTTATCAAAGAACTTCCAGTAAAACTTATTCCTGGTGTCGGTAAAAAAGGACATCAGCATTTAGAAAGTCTAGGCATTAAAACTTGCGAAGACTTAAGGCGATTCCCTCCAGAAGTTTTGGCCTTGAGTTTTGGCAAGTTTAGCCTGGATCTTTTTTACTACTCACAAGGAATTGACGATCGCGAAGTCTGCACAGACTGGGAGAGAAAATCTCTGAGTGTGGAGAACACTTTTTTAAAAGACATGACAAACCCGGAAGAAATGAAGCTTTATTTAGAAGAGCTTCTTTCTGAAATGAAAGGGCGTGTCGAGCGTCACCTTGAAGATGAGCCCCATAAAAAAATAAAAAAGATTTTTGTCAAAGTGAAGTATTCAGACTTTAAACAGTCGACTTCAGAAGAAACACTCATACCCTTTGAGTTTGAAGAAAATCATTTCGACAAGCTGGCCAATATCGAAAGTTATTACCGCTTGCTCAATGTTAGCCTTGCAAAAAAAAGTAGCCCTGTACGTCTTCTTGGTGTTGGAGTAAGATTTCTAACAGGAGAAGAAGCCGATCCCATTCAATTAAGCCTGCTTCCTCTCTGTGCTTAAGCATGGAACATTTAAATTTAAGAGCCTACTGCGCGCAGTTTTTGGAAGACGATCGTCTTGGGGACCTTCCTTTTTTTAAAGAGGAAGATTACACCTCAAGCTACCGCGATCTTATTCATCTTTCTTTATCACTGGCCGACTCTCTTAAAGATGAAGACAATTATTACGCTTTAAAAATCGACTCTCCTTATTTTTTCTTTGCCCATTTACTCGCCTCCATCTTTGCTAAAAAAGATGTGGTGGTGCTCTCTTCTAAAGAACCAGACAATGCTCTTTTGGATTACCAAAAGGGCCTGGGATTTAAACGAGTCATCACTGGAGTTATCGGTTCAGGGAAAAAAGACACTTCCTTCCCTGATCTAGAAATCAATGAATCGGCCATGGCCTTTAGTATTTTGAGTTCTGGCTCAAGTGGACCTTCAAAAGCCATTTTTCTTTCTTTAAAAAATGTCTACGCGTCTGCTTTGAGCGTGATTGATTTTTTTAAGATGAATCAAAACGACACGACTTTTATGAACCTCCCTCATCATCACATTGGCGGGATGATGATTTTATGGAGGGCCTTTTTTAGTATGGGGTCTTTGACCAATGTACCTGAAAATGACTTCCAATTTATTTCCTTAGTGCCGCTGCAACTTAAGCGTGCACTTACTGACATTCAAGAGCTTTCAAACTTAAAAAAGTGCCGCGGAATTTTAATTGGCGGGGCCCCTTTAAGTGAAGAGCTAAAATTAGAAGCAAAAAAAGAAAATCTTCCTGTTTTTGAAACCTATGGCATGAGTGAGACCTCTTCTCTGGTCATGCTCAATGGCACTCCCTTAAAAGGTCAGAGCGTTAAGCTCGATGAAAATGGATACTTTTTAATTAACTGTCTCTTATACACATCTCCGAGCCCACGAGACGCTCAGTTATCT
>CAXHHE010000098.1:0-9810 GCA_964016365.1 uncultured Bacteriovorax sp.
TGATAGCGAAAGCTCCTGTTGGAACTCCGGTTTTATCTTTGTTAAGTTCAGTTCTCTCTAATTCGTTTTTAAGCTTACAAGCTTCAACGTAAGCCTCAACTGCTGCCTTTTGAGAGGCCGTCGTGATTTTTGCAACAAGCGCATGCTCAGGAGCGATGACCATGTAAGTCGCACCAAAAAGAGTGTCTGGTCTTGTGGTGAAGACTTCAATCTCTTCACCCGACTCAACTTTAAACTTGATGGTTGCCCCTTCCGACTTCCCAATCCAGTTTCTTTGCATTTCTTTAATTGATTCCGGCCAGTCAACATCTTCGATGTCGTTAAGCAGTCTCTCTGCGTACTCAGTGATTCTTAGTACCCATTGTTTCATCTTCGTCTGGATAACCGGGTGGCCTCCAACTTCAGATTTACCATCGATAACTTCTTCGTTTGCTAAAACTGTTCCTAGTGCCGGACACCAGTTTACGTTCATTTCAGATTCGTAAGCTAAACCTTTGTTGTAAAGCTGAACGAAAATCCATTGAGTCCATTTGTAGTAATCAACGTTACTCGTCGCGATCTCTCTGTCCCAATCGTAAGAAAACCCAAGGGCCTTAAGCTGACGAGTGAAAGTCGCAATGTTCTTTTTAGTCGTGATATCCGGGTGAGTGTTAGTCTTCATCGCATAGTTCTCTGCCGGTAACCCGAAAGAGTCCCATCCCATTGGGTGAAGAACGTTATAGCCTTGCATTCTCTTGTAGCGAGACATGATGTCAGTCGCTGTATATCCTTCAGGGTGACCTACGTGAAGTCCATCTCCTGATGGGAAAGGGAACATATCGAGAGCGTAGTACTTAGGCTTCTTCGAATTGTTTTCCGCTTTAAATGTTTTGTTGGTTTCCCAAAACTTTTGCCATTTGGCTTCGATGGTTGCGAAGTCGTAGTCGTTTTGGTTTTGTTGGGCATTGGTAGTTTCAGACATGAATGAAATCCTTGGTAAATGAACCTGATTATTTTGGAAGTCAAAATTTTAACACTAGGAATGCTTTTTATCAAAGTGTATAATAGGGGAAAGTTTGTACATTCCTTGGAGCTTTTATGAATGAGAAAATTATCGTCTAACCAATTAGCGCTAACCCGCCAACATGGGGACACGCCGATATCATGATGAGGGCGGCCACTCATTTCGACCACCTTTACTGGGTTGCTGCGACGAACCCTAAAAAAGCTTACATGTTCACTGTGGAAGAACGATTGGAAATGATGCAGGCTTACGTAGATTACTATAAACTAAAAAACGTCACTATCGTCTCGCACGAGGGGACGATTGCCCGTTTTGCAGAAGATAAAAAGGCCCAGTTTTTACTCAGAGGACTCCGAAACTCTTCTGACTACCAAATGGAACTTGAACTCTCTGTCGGTAACCGCGGGATCAGCAAAGACATCGAGACCATCTGTCTTTTTGCTAAACCTCACTTTGCAACGATCTCTTCAAGCTTAATCAGAGAGCTGGCCCAGTTAAATGAGCGCATCGATCAGTACGTCATGCCTTCAATTGCTAAAAAAATTCTGCATAAACTTCACGGAGATAAAGCGATCAAATGAGAACGCTGATTATTTTAGGTCATCCTGATAAAAAATCACTGTGTGCCGCAATTGCAGACAGCTATGAAAAAGGCGCAAAAGAAAAAGGTGGAGAGATAGAACGTATCAATCTTTCTGACTTAAATTTCAATCCCAATTTAAAAAACGGTTATAGGGTTGTTCAAAACCTGGAACCGGATTTAATCGAAGCTCAAAAAAAAGTAAAATGGGCCACGCACATCGTGATCGTTTTTCCGGTCTGGTGGGGTGGGGTTCCGGCACTTCTTAAAGGTTTTTTAGACCGCGCTTTTTTACCTGGATTTGCTTTTAAATATCGCGAGAATTCTCACAATTGGGACAAGCTCCTCACTGGGAAAAGTGCACGTTTAATCGTGACTAGCGATGCTCCCGTCTGGTGGTTATACCTGACGTACTTTCACCCCGCCGTTAATATGATGAAAAAAGCAGTGCTGGAATTTTGTGGAGTGAGTCCGGTTGAAGTCATGAGTTTTGGATCAATCAAAGATGCGAGTGAAAAGCGCATTGAGGGGATTATCTACAAGGCCTTTAGAGCAGGACTAGACGAAAACTAAAGGCGTTCTGCCATTCCAATAAAATCCTTAATCTTTGCCTGCGAGAATTTGTTATCGCAGTTATTTTCAATTGCATCAAAAAACTTAATCAACGATAACGAAAGTTTATTTCCTTTTGCAGTTAAACTATAAGAATAACCTCTTAAATCATTGTCTACCATTTCACGGGAAATGAACTTCCTCTCTTCCAGAAAAGAAGTGCAATGGCTGATATTGCCCTTAGTTGTCGGGATAATTCCCGAGAGTTCATTAAAGCGGATCGTCTTTTCTGGTTCAAAAAAGATCGCCAATAAGATCAATGCCTGATTGAGATTGAGATCAAACTCTTTAAGGCCAAGATTCATTTCTTTTTGCAGTCGCATACCGTTGGAAATCAATGAAATCGTAGCACTTTCAGTAATGAATTTTTGTAGTTTAGGCTTTTTCATATTGTTTAGCAGTAAATAGTTTAGTATTAAACTATGTCGATTGATGGGCTTTTGCAATTGTTTTTCCCTGGGAGATTTCTTAATAATTGTGAACACAGGAGAAAAATATGCAGCCATCAAAAGCCTTGGTTCCCTCACTTATTATAAAATTCCCGGAAAAGACAAAGGCCACCGTCATTTCTTTTCTATTAGGATTGGGAATGCTGAGTGCACTTGCTCAACTTAAGTTCGTTCTACCATGGACGCCCGTTCCGATTACTGGGCAGACATTTGGTGTGGCCTTATTAGCACTTCTTTGGGGAAGCCGTTTATCTTTTTCAGTTTTTGCTGCTTACCTGGGAATTGGTTTTTTAGGAGCACCTGTATTTGCTGGCGGAGCCTCTGGTTTCTTGATCGGGCCTACGATGGGGTATCTCGGTGGAATGTTCATCGCCTCTTGGGTGGTTGGAAAATTAAGTGACAGGGGATGGACTGAAAGTTTTTGGAAAGCTCTTTTTGCCTGCTACATCGGAAGTGCGATTATTTTTTCTTTTGGTGTCTTTGGATTATCGTTTTTCATTCCAACAGAAAAATTGTTGATCGCTGGAGTACTGCCGTTTTTGCCTGGGGATTTATTAAAGAATCTGCTGGCCGCAGGAATTACCACTCGAAAACTAAGTCGTCCGAAAACCACTTCTTTTTAACTTTGTAATCTTTGAGTGAGTCGTTGGCCTGATAGTTTTCTAATTGATAGTTCTTCATGGTTTCGGCAAAAGCATTGCTGCAGCCATTGGGAACATTCGTGGCCATTGTGGTAAAACTTGAAGCAATGGCGCGCTCAATACCTGAGAAGGCGTGGATAGATGTATCAGAGATAATGCTTGGGATTTTAAAATCGCTGCAGCAGGCCTGGTCCACTGCGAGTTCCTTTTGTGATTTTTCCATATAAAGCTTTGAGAAGAAATCAAAAGTTTCAGAACTGCTCATTTTGCCTTTGTTGGCCTTATTGATATTGTCAGCAGCTGCACCAGTAGCAAATATGTGGTTCACATTCACTTCTACTTTATCAGACTGCATTTTGATTTTTAAAACACTGTCGCTGAGGGCTTCAATCGAAAGTGGAATTTCACCGGAACAGACAAAACTCATCACGTGAAATTTAGTTAAAAGCCTCTGTGGGTTTTTCTCCACAAAAATATATTGCTTTAAGTGCGGAGAAGGAATTTTTTCAAATTCTGCTTTCATCGGTGTGATGACGATATTGTTTTCTTCAGCTTTGTCTTTTTTCTTTTCGCTCTTCATGGCAAAGGCATTTACTTTTTTAAAGCAGGCCTGTTCGCCATTGACTGAGACGGGGACATTGACCGTATTTTTATCGTAGAAGCCCGCGCTGCTTGAACCTCCACCAAAAGAGATGCCAAAACCAGTTTCTTTGCGGTAGCCGATAGCTTCGCTGTTGCATTTGGCGAATGCTTCGGAAAAAGAGATGGTCAATAGAATTAAGGCAAGACTGGTTTTCATCCTGAGCTTGTCGACTATTTTACTCAATAACTTTAGATTACTTCAAGTGACTGTGTTTACAACGATTACTTTCTTAAAAAGGGGATAAGTCCGGTGGTGATGTTGTTGACGGCCCCTACTTTATCATCGCTTTCAAGGTTGATTCTAAAGAAGGCACTCACCGGTTGATTGTCGATAAAGTGAATATTGAAAACGTGATTCTTGCTTGCCCTTATGAGGGATTCGCCGTTGGTAAATAAGGTCTCTGGCAAGTTGGGATAGACTTTCTTTTGCTGAATCCAATATTGCATGTTTTCCGGGAAATCAGACTCCGTAAAGCCGCTGACAAAAGTGTTTTTACCTTGAAAGCTGGTTCCTTTTTTAAAAACATGGTCTTTAGAGCTTTTTTGAGCTGAAGTGCATCTTTTAGTTTCTGGGATAAGTCTCTCTACTGCTGATTTTTCTTCGGCACTTAAAGTTTTATAAATAATGTCTTCAAAAATCAAGGCCATGTTTAATTTACTATCCAACACAAGTGGAAGAAGAGGAGAGAGTTCAGGAGATTTACTTAGAACGTTGTCGTCGTTTAGTTTCTCTTTGATGGCATGGATATAAGCGAAATTGCGATGAATGTAGGTTGTCTCTTTATTGTAAAGATCATTGAGACCATCGATATCGGCGATAAATTTAAAGTTAATACCTAAACGAGAGAGTTTTGTTGCTGCACTTTTAATCTGACGGCTAACACTCTCATCTCTTTTGACGTCCCAGAAATAATAATGATCGTATTTCTTTTGGGCCTGAATGCTTTTAATAAATTGCTGGTCTAGCTGAAAGAAGCTTTTAAAGTCTGCTCGAAAAGTATCACGGACAAATTGCTGAAAGCTATCGTTGGTTTCATAGAGATTAACTAAGGTCTGGTAGAGTTGAAATTGGACACACCCGCTGTCGATATTAAACTCCAGGATCTTAGGTCCTTGATCGGTTAAGATCAAATCAGGACGAAAGTATCTCGAAGCATTTTGAATAAATTGCAAATCGAGAGGAGAGGATTGATTGCCATTAAAACCGTAAATGTCTTTAAGCTTTTTTTGGTCGATACCTAAGATGCTAGGGATTCTTTCAATAATCTTTTTTATGGTAACAATGTCAGCAGTAAGGTTTTCAAACTCGTTTTTATCAGCGTAAGCAATTTGTAAGGGGAAAGCCTTTTTTTCAGATGAAGTTCCATTTAGAGAGCGGGTTAACCCAATGAGATTTTCCTGCGCTGTCTGTGGAAGGTCTAGAAGGTTTAATTTCATTATCTATAACCCAAAACAGTCTGCATCATTCCACCTTGACCAACGTTTGTAATTTTCTGTGGAGACGTACGGGAAATCCAACCTTTTGACTGGCCATTCATCAGGTAGTTGGCGAATGTCGTATAATAAGTTGTGTTCTCGTGAGTGTGCTGTAAAGGAGAAATGTACTCTTGTAGAATATAATCTCCAGACTTCACAGAAGCTTTTAAGCGCTTTTCCCATTCATCCACTGAAGAGTCGAGCCCTACAAAAACATTACGACCACGAGTATCGTGTGAGCGTTTTAAAACGAATTGGTTCTTCTTTTCGCAAACATGAAGAAGTTGCTCATGTGAGAGAGTGTTTGTTTTCAAGGTTTCAGGTAGGACTTCGTGAAGCAGGGCCTTTTCTTCTGCAGTGAAAAGGTAATGAAAGTCCTCGTCGAGCAAAAAAGAAAGGGTGCTTTTGTTGTCAATCAACCAATAAGAGTAGAAATCATTTAATACTGTAAGAGAATTTTGATTTTGGCACTCAATCAGAAAGTCTTGATACTTTTTTTCTTTGGTTAAAGGAGCTTCAAAATTATCAAGAATGTTGATATCGATCTTGATGAAGACGGTATCGACTTTTTCACCATTGAGAATAAGTTCCTCAGCATTAATGTCCAGGTCTTCAAGGTGTGAAACTGAAGCCTTAATGCCATGCCGTTCAAATTCATTTTTAAGTTCATTTAATTCAGTGGTCATCGTTTGAAACTTGCTATTGATAAAAGCAATATGTTTCATATCTGCTTTTTTAGCTTTGGCCATTTCAAAGAACACATCCGAAGTTAAATGGGCAAAAGGAAGGAGCTGATAGGACCTATTCGCAAACAGCATTTTAAAGATATTTAAATGAACTTGCTGGTTATAGATTTCTTTTGAAATAACCAGCCCAGCAGGAGCAGCGGTATTAAACTCATAAATTTTTGGTGTGAGTTTGTCATTAATCGTAAAATCAAATCTGCCCAAAAAAATATTATCGGCGGGCCTTGATTCAAGCAGTAACTTGTGCACTCGTTGATCAAGATTAAAATAGTTCTGTATCTTGGTATCCGATTTATAGGCAGTACTCACTTTTGTTAAGATATGAATGAGATTTTCAAATTTCTTGTTGATGGAACGGATCAGATCCTCGTTGACCAGGTAGGGAAAAGGAGTGGCTGCCACCGCATTTTTTTCATGCCGTGTGTTGAGTTCAAGCCCCTTAATTTCCTGGGCATAGTCCGCTTTTTGAGAAGCATCCATTAAATTAATTAACATAGCTAAGATCCCTAAGATTTTAAAAATCATTCTAGCGCTATTTAGGGATTATTCAAGTGGCCGTCTAAAATTTAGACAGTCTTATAATATCTTCACTTCTTCCCAATTTAGAAACCTGGCAGTGGTACTATTTAAGCCAAATATTTAGACGTTAAATAAGGTGATCTCATGTCGATTTACTCTCTCTGGAATTCAAAATACCTGATACCCGAGGTCTTTGAAATGGCCGTGGAAAGGAGCCCTGAGCGACTGGCGATCATTGACGGTGACGTAGAGATTTCATTCAGAGAATTAAATGAACAAGTCAATCAGCTTGGAAGATATTTAAAGAAGGTTAATAGAGAAGGACGTCCGGTAGGGCTTTATATTGAAAAAAGCTACCATTACCTAATTGCGGGAATGGCCATTTTAAAATCAGGTGTCGGCTACATTCATATCGACAGCGACTACGAAGATAAAATCATCGATCATGTTTTAAAAGAGAATGAACCCCATTTAGTGATCTCACTTTCATTAAAAAGAATGAATCTCCCTCCAGGTGTTGGAGAAATTCTCCTGGATCAAGACTTTGCCAAGTGGGCCGGTGAATTAAAAGATAATATTCAGTGCTCAGGAAGTCCTCAGGACGTAGCGATCATTGGCTACACTTCGGGAACGACCGGAATGCCAAAAGGGGTTGCTGTTTCTCATAAGGCCTGTCTTTATGCTTTCTGCAAATTCTGGGATGAAATTAAAAACATTAGCGAGAAAGACCGATTCGGATACTTAACTTATCTTGCCTGGGATGCCATGAGCCCGCTGTTATTTAATGCAACAGGTATAATCATCCGCAATGATGAGAATATGGATAACATTGTAAACAGTATCGAGAAGTATGAGATCAATCACGTGTTCTTTACGCCTTCTTTACTGAATCAAATCTTGAAGTATTTTTCTTATGAAATCCTGGCCCAAAAGCTTTCGAGCTTAAAGATTATATGGCTTGGAGGTGAGATCTTAAATCAAGGTCTGGTCATTAAGATGGCCACTTTGTTCCCGGAGATCAAACTACTCAACAACTATGGTCCTACAGAGTTCTTCGTTGTTGCCCAGGGATTTTTAACGATTGCCGACACTCATTTTCAAGAGGGGATTCCGGCAGGACATATTTTACCGGAAGTCGAATTTAAACTTTATGACGAGACAGGCACAGAGTGTACTGCAAATAATGTTGGATTTTTAAGTGTAAGTGGTCCGGCCATCGCCAATGGATATATTAAGAATGACCATTTAAATCAGGATAAATTTTTTACTCATCTCGGGCGTCGTTTTTATAAGACTGGAGACTTTGTAAAAGTGTTGGAAGATGGCAGGCTTATTGTACTCGCCAGACAGAATTTCCTCTACACGGTCAATGGCAAAATGTATGTTTTAAAGCAAGTTGAAGAAGAGCTCAAGAATGAATTCAATTTCGATGATTGTGTTGCAATTTGTAGAAAAACGGACAGAATAATAGGTGAAGAATTACACATTTATTACATCGGTCATATTGACGAAAGCTCTGAAAAGTATGACAGAGTGATGGGAAAATATATTAATTTAAAGTTCACCCGAATTAATGCTATTCCGTTACACCCTGTTTCGTCCAAGATTAACTATGGATTGTTAATCAATGAATCGACCGAACAAGGCAAGAATGGTTAATGTTGTCACTCACATCAAAGAACACTCAACTAAGCATCCTGATAAGAAAGCCGTTTTCTATAAACGTTGGTACACTTACAGTGAACTCGACACATTAGTTGATGGGGCAGCTGCCTCTCTCATTGAATTAGGGGCTAAGAAAGATTCAGGTATTGCTCTCATTTATACACCTTCAATTGATGCCCTTGTTTTAATTTTTGCTTCACTAAGAGTCGGCTCTTATTTCATTCCATTCAACGATTCACAGCCTAAAGACTTAATTGATAAATTAATTGAAGAATCAGGCGCAGCTCTTGTTCTATGCGATTCTAAAAATCAAAGTAAATCCACTCAGGCCAGAATATTTTCTCTGGAAGAAATGAAGCCAGGAAAAAAAGCACCGGCCACCGTTGAAGGAAAATACTCTTACCAGCTTTTTACATCAGGGACGACTGGGAAACAAAAAACAGTGCTGATGACGATGCCCAACCTGGAATACATTGTTGATGCGATGAATGCAGATTTTCCATGCAAGAGTGAAGATACCTTAATTTGGACGACATCGTGGACCTTCGATGTATCAATTGTTCAACTTTTTGGTTTTTTAAAAAATGCAGGAAAGCTGATTATCCCGGACATCTCTAACAAAGAAGCGATAATTAAATTGCCAGAGCTGGTAGAGCAGCATCAAGTGACTCATGTAAATCTTGTACCAACGGTTCTTGCAGGTGTCTTTAGTGTATGGACGGAAAATGAAGTAGAGCTTCTTAGAAAGCAGTTAAAGTTTTTAATGTTGGCAGGAGAGGAGTTTAAGTACAGCCTGGCCATTTTTATTAAAAATAAGTTTCCAAACGTAAGAATTCTTAATCTCTATGGTCCAACTGAGGCCACTGTTTATGCCACAATTTATGAAGTGAAGGGCAACGAACCATCAGAAATTCCTATCGGTCGTGCTCTGTTAAGTGCAGACGTTTTTATTGTTGATAAAAATTTAAAAAGAATTGCACCTGGAGAAGAGGGCGAGATTGTTATTGCCGGTAAAGGTATTAGTGCTGGTTACAGCAATAATGCTGAACTGACTAAAGATAAATTTGTGATGATTGAAAACAAGCGCTGTTATTTAACAGGTGATATTGGATTCATCAATAAAGATGGCATGATTGTTTTTAAAGGTCGTCGCGATAGACAGGTTCAGATTCATGGAATCAGAGTCGAATTGCAAGAGATTGAAGCCAACCTAGATCATTTCTTTTCAACACCAGGGCATGTTTATGTGCTTTTTAAAGATCCATCACTTCACCTTTTCTACAAGGGAGAAGAAAGCCTAAAAGAGAAAATTTCGCAGTTTTTAACGGCTCATTACCCAGCTTACCTAATTCCTTTGTCAATGACTGCAGTGAAAGAGTTCCCGGTGACAAGTAGTGGAAAAATTGATGAAAGGGCCTTGATGGAGTTAAAGACTGATGTAAAAAATGTTCTGGACTTCAGTCAAAGCGATGAAGAG
>CAXHHE010000099.1:0-9789 GCA_964016365.1 uncultured Bacteriovorax sp.
CATCGCAAAAGCTGATCTTCCAGATAAAGTAGAAGATCCGGTTATTAAAAAATTCGACCCGGCCGATACTCCAATCGTTTATCTTTCACTTACAGCTGAAGGGCTTGGTGATGGAGAGCTATTTGACCTTGCCGACAGAACAATTAAGCCTCGTTTAGAGCAGGTTGATAACGTTGGTGCGGTAGAAATTATCGGTGGTAGAAAAAGAGAAATTCACGTTCTACTAGATAGAAATAAACTTAAGTCTCGTGAAATCTCAGTTTCTCAGGTTGCTTCACAAGTAGGAGCAATGGGGGAAAACATCCCGGCAGGTAAAGTTTCTCGTGGAGAAAAAGAACTTGTATTCAGAGGTGTAGGGGAATTCTCAAACGTTCCGGAAGTTGCAGATACACTTGTTAACCTTTACGGTAACGAGGTTCCAACTCGCGTAGCTGATCTTGGTATTGTTAAAGATACACTTGAAGATGAAACATCTCGTTCTTACCTAGGTGATAAACGAGTTCTAACACTTCAGGTTTACCGTCAAGCGGGATCAAACACACTGAAAGTTGCTCAGGACATTAAGAAAAAAGCTGAAGCGATCAACGCTGAATTTAAAAACGCGAAGAACGCTCCAAAACTAGATATCATTGTCGACTCATCTATTAAGATTGAAGACAACGTTAACGACGTTTATGAAACGATTATCATCGGTATTATCCTGACAGTTATCACTGTTTTCTTCTTCTTAGGATCAGTGAGATCGACACTTATTACGGCACTTTCTCTTCCTGTTTCACTTATCGGGGCTTTCGTTCTTATTGGTGCGGCCGGATTTACGATTAACATTGTAACTCTTCTTGCCTTAACTCTGGCGGTAGGTCTTCTTATCGACGATGCCATCGTAGTTATCGAGAACGTGTATCGTTTCATGGAAAAAGGTTACGACTCTAAGGAAGCCGCTCAAAAGGCGACTGCCGAAATCCAGATGGCGGTTATTGCGATCACTCTGGTAGTTATGGCGGTATTCGTTCCGGTTGCGATGATGTCAGGGACAATTGGTCAGTTCCTTAAATCATTTGGTTTAACGGTAGCTTTCTCAATGGCCATCTCACTTTTCGTAGCTCTAACAATTATCCCGATGCTTGCTGCTTACTTTGGTGGAGAGCACCACGATATTAAACACATCCCTGCAAACCCTGGTGTGTATGACAAAACTCTTGGCCGAATGGTCAGAGGATTTGACCGTTTCCAAACATGGTTAGAAAACATTTACGAAAAATTCGTAACGTTTACCCTGAAGTCGCCACTGGCAACAATCGGTGCAACGTTATTCGTTTTCTTCTTCTCTTTCTATGTAGCAGGATTCCTTCCAGGGGAATTCGTACCAGATGATGACTCTGGTGAATTGAACATCACACTTGAACTTGCTCCAGGAACAAACATTGATGAAACAGCAAGAGTGGCAAAAGAAATCAAAGATATCGTTCAAAAGAATGACATCGTAGACTTCGTTCTTTATACCGCAGGTAACGAAAACGGAGAGGTTAACAAGGCCACTTACGTAGTAAAGCTGAAACACGAAAGACATGGAATCAAAACAGAAGATTTCAGAAACACACTTCGTGAGCAACTCGTTGCCTATAGAGACATTGCAAACCCAATCGTTAAAAAATTCGATACATCTGGAATGGGGCGCCAGCCGGTTATTCTAAACATCACTTCTCCCAATGCTGAGGCGTTAGAAAGAAGTGCGATGAAGGTTTTTGAAGCAATGAAAAAAGACCCGCGCTTAGTTGACGTTGACTCTAACTACCGCACGGGTAAGCCAGAGCTTCAAGTAAAAGTTAAGCCAGGAAAAGCTAAAGAATACGGTATCAACACTAAAACTCTGGGAGCTGAACTAAGAGCTCAGGTTGAAGGGGCGACTCCGGCAGTATTCCGTGAAAATGGACAAGAGTACGATGTCCGCGTTCGTTTACTAGATGAACAGCGTGACTTAAAGAAACTTTATAATCAGGTTTATGTTCCAAACATCAACCACCGCTTAGTAAAACTTTCTGATATCGCCAACGGAGTTGAAACAACAGGTCCAGCGTCGATTGAAAGGATGAACCGCGGACGTTTCATTGAGCTTTCTTCTGGGTTAAAACCAGGTATCGGTCTAAACCAAGTTATGGCCGAGTATATTGAGAGAATGACAAAAGGTGACCTAAAACTTGAAGACGGTGTAAACCTGAACCTTGGTGGTGACGCCGAAGATATGGCAAAACTCATGACATCGACTATGGTCGCAGTTGGTTTTGGTATCCTGGTCATTTATTTGATTCTTTCTTCTCTGTATGAATCGTTTATCACTCCGATGACGATCATGCTCTCTCTTCCACTTGCCATCAGTGGGGCATTCTTCGGTCTGTTCTTAACTGGCAAGTCGATTAACCTGTTTGCTATCTTCGGATTTTTTATGTTGATCGGGGTTGCCGGTAAAAACGGGATTCTAATGGTCGACTTTGCGAAGGTACTAATGGAAGAAGGACGCGATAGATTCTCAGCGATCATCGAAGCAGGTAAAACCAGACTTCGTCCAATCCTTATGACATCGTTTGCTCTAATTGCTGGTACTCTTCCGATTGCTTACGGTCTAAACCCGGCATCGAGAACGAGAACATCAATGGGGGTGGCGATCGTGGCCGGGGTTGCTCTTTCTACAATCCTGACTCTAGTTGTTCTACCTTCGATCTTTGTTTACATCGACAGATTCAGAGTATGGGCCAATAAGCTTGGTACAAAAATGACAACGAATAAAGAAAAGAATGAACACGCTCCTAAGCATGAAGTAGCGGTTGAAACTGAAGGCGAAATGAATACTGACAACATGGTGACAAAGTAGTCATGAACGCAATAATGAAAAAAACAAAAGAAAATGGGCGCGATCGATTGATCGCGTCCGCTCTTAAGCTTTTTTCGGAAAGAAGTTTTCATGCTGTTTCTGTCCGTGAAATTTGTGACGATGCCCACGCCAATCCAAGCTTAATATCTTTTCACTTTGGAGGGAAAGAATCTCTCTTAGAGGTCATTTTCCAGGAACAACTCTTAAGTTCCAGATTCCAGGATATGGTTAATATTCTTTCTACGCCGAGATCCGCGCTTGATGTGAATGTTAAGTTGAGCCTTTTTTTGAAGTCCTATGTCGATTTTTATCTTGAGAATAAAGAAGTTGTAAGTCTTTACCTGGAAGAGCTGGAAAAAGGTCACGATCTTGCCAGAAGAATTCTTAGTCAAACCTACGGACAGGTATGGGATCGACTCTTGCTTTTTATTCAAGAGTCACAAGAACAGAAATTTATAAATCCAGAATGGGATGCGAAAATTGTTTGTTCTCAAATCATCAGCCCATTCTTTTCTCTTATTAGAAGTAGAGCAACAAATTTGCGACGAACGGAGTGTTCGTTAGATGACATTGACTTTACCGATAAATTAATTAAACAGATCGTTTGTTCCATTAAGGAGTAAAATATGAAAGGGGATATCTACCAATTCGAACTAAGTAACCAGGACCATGAGAAGTTTTCTCTCGAAGAATACCGTGGAAAAACTCTTATGATTGTTAACGTCACCAGCGACTGCACGATGACTTATCAGGATAAGAAGCTGGAGAAGCTCTATCAAAAATATAAAGACCAAGGTCTGCATATCCTGGCGATTCCAAGTTCAAATTTCAACACTGTGAATGGTGAAAACTTAAAACACTACAGTTTTCCGATGGCCGAAGAAGTTTCAGTGCGCGGAAAAAATCAACACCCACTATACGATTACCTAACCCATGAAGCACCAGAAGCAGTAGAGCAGTTCTATAGCATCGCCAAGAAAGCTTTCATTGCACAAAAAATGGATGAGGGCATGGTTACTGACGTGTTATGGAATTACGAAAAGTTTCTCATTGGCAAAGATGGTGAAATCATTCAGCGTTTTTCTTCGGAGATTGAGCCGGATGACTCGCGCATTGCCCGCGCAATCGAAGGCCAGATTCTCTTTTGATTGCGTGTCATAATTCCTTAGTTGCTTCTTCTCGGAGCTTTGTTTAAGGTTACAAGAGTGAAATCTTTAACCAAGGACAAGGCATGATTGATTTATATTATTGGACTACTCCAAACGGTCACAAAATCACTATTTTCCTGGAAGAAGCAGGCCTTCCTTACAAACTTCATCCCGTCAACATTATGAAGAACGAGCAGTTTAATCCTGAGTTCTTAAAAATTGCACCCAATAACCGCATTCCGGCCATCGTTGATAATAATCCTGAAGATGGAAAAGGGGCGCTTTCACTTTTTGAATCAGGAGCAATTCTTTGGTACCTGGCGGAGAAGATTAAAAAGTTCGTTCCTCACGATAACCGCGCGAAGGCCGAAGTTTCTGAGTGGCTTTTTTGGCAAATGGCGGGGCTTGGGCCTATGGCCGGGCAAAACCATCACTTCAATATGTACGCTCCTGAAAAGATCCCTTACGCGATGGAGAGATACACGAAAGAGACCGCTCGTCTCTACGGTGTTTTGAATAAAAACCTGGAAGGAAAAGACTGGGTTGCGGCCGGGCAGTACACAATTGCTGATATGGCAATTTATCCATGGATTGTTCCTCACGAAAATCAAAAACAGAATTTAGCCGATTTTCCTCACCTGAAAAAATGGTTTGAGAAGATGAAGGATAGAGAAGCGGTTAAAAAGGCCTACGAGATCGCCAAAGGGATTAAGTAATGAGAGTTGAGGTCAGCCAAAAATTTATCACTCTAAACGATGGAATGAAAATTCCTACCATCGGGTTTGGAACCTGGAGAGTGAGCGATGCCGATGCACCTAAGATTTTAGATGAAGCATTTGGGGCCGGTTACCGCTTGATTGATACGGCCAGCATGTATGGCAATGAAGTGGGGATTGGCAAGGCGATTAAAGAAAGTTCCCTTTCACGCGAAGAAATCTTTCTTACGACTAAAGTCTGGAACTCTGAGCACGGCTATGATGCCACATTAAGGGCAATGGATAAAAGTCTTAGCAATTTAAAAATGTCTTACGTTGATCTTTACCTGATTCACTGGCCGGGAGTGAATTCAGAAAAATACATTCCTACCTGGAAAGCTTTAATCAGGCTTAGGAAAGAAGGAATTGCCCGCTCAATTGGAGTTTCGAATTTTACCATTGATCATGTGGAAAGACTGATTAATGAAACAGGTGTCGTGCCAGCTATTAATCAACTTGAGCTTCACCCGTACTTTCAACAAAAGGAATTGCGCGCTTTTCACGACAAGCATAAAATTGTGACTGAAGCCTGGAGCCCTCTGGCCCGCGGAAACCTTTTTGATGATGAAGTGATTGTGGCCTTAACAAAAAAGCACAATAAAACCCCAGCTCAGATTGTTCTTCGCTGGCACTATGAAAATGGAATCATTGCGGTACCCAAGTCTGGAAATCCAACACGCATGCTGGAGAACCTGGATATCTTTGATTTTCATTTTGATAAAGAAGACCTGGCACAAATGGATACACTGGATGATGTTAACGGCAGAACAGGGGCCAATCCTCTGACTGCAGATTTTTAGGATAAAATGGAAAATCAAATTCAAATTGTAATCGAGTCCCGCGCAAAAGATTTAGCAGGAATGCCTATTACCAGAGTTCTACCTTGGGTAAAAAAGCGCATGGTAGGACCTTTTATTTTTCTGGATCATATGGGGCCAGTGCATTTTGATAAAAATCATAAACTAACGGTGAATGCCCATCCACATATCGGGCTTTCAACTCTGACTTATCTTTTTAAAGGACGCATTCACCACAAAGACTCTATTGGATCAAGTGTGGTCATCGTTCCCGGTGAAGTCAATTGGATGACGGCTGGAAAGGGGATTTCCCACTCGGAAAAAACCCCGGCCGATGATATCGGTCGCGAAAGTGATATTCACGGCCTGCAGTTTTGGGTGGCCCTGCCTGATGATCTCGAAGATATGGAGCCTTCTTTTACTAACCACAAAAGTCACGAGATCCCAAAAATTAAAAAAGATGGGGCAGAAGTTTGTGTTGTGGTAGGAGAGTTTTACGGACAAAAGTCACCGGTGAAGGCCTTTAGCCCGATGATCTTTTTAAATATTGATGCAACAGAAGACTACACTTTCGAATACTCGGCCCCAGAATTTGAAGTCGCTTTCTACTTAATTGAAGGAGAAGTTGATTTGGGAGAGAGAAAGTTTTCTAATCACGAAATGATCGTGCTTGAGCCAGGTTCTAGTATCCGCGCGGATATTAAAAAAGGCTCACATTGTGTACTCGTAGGAGGAAAGTCTTTTCCTCATCCAAAATTCATCTGGTGGAACTTTGTTTCAAGCTCTAAAGAAAAAATGAACACGGCCAGAGATAACTGGAACTCGGGGAATTTTCCTCAAGTGCCGGGTGAAACCGAAAAAATCATGGCACCGACTGATAAAATTCTCTAGTTGCCTAATCCTCGCGCGGTGGATGTTTTAAACACCACTCTATAAAACTTTGAGTTTTGGGAGAAACAAAACGCTGTGGGGGATAGACAAAACTTACTGTCACAAAGGCCTTCCATGTCCATTTGGGAAGAATCTTAACGAGCTTTTTATTTTTTTCTTCCTGAATGCAAAGATAGTCAGGAATCAAACCTATTCCCATGCCTTCTAGAGTAAAACTCTTGGCAGTTTGCATATCATCAACGGTAATCACTCCCTCAGGATAAACTTCGACATCATCTTTGCCGTTAGTTAAAAGCAGAGGATTAAAAGCAGAGGAGAATTTTACAAAGGAAAACTTTTTTAACTCTTTAGGATTTGTTGGCAGTCCATATTTTTTTATGAAAGCTGGAGTGGCCCAGAGACTTCCTTTAAGGTCTGTAAACTTTCTGGCAATAAGACTTGAGTCTTTGAGTTGCCCGAGCCTAAAGGCGAGATCAACTCCTTCAGCGACTAAATCGACGACACGATTGGTGAGAATGAGCTCAACTTTCATCTTAGGGTGAGCGGCAAGATAAGACTTCACATAATAAGGAAGAAAAGAGTGCCCGATATCCGGGACTGTCGTGATACGAAGAGTGCCTGTTAGCTCAAATCTAACATTGGCCAGTTCATTTTCTCCCGCCTCAATTTCTTCCAGTGCTTTTAAGCAACGTTGGTAATAGGCCGAGCCGGCCTCAGTGACACTGAGTTTTCTGGTCGTCCGGTGAATAAGAGTTGTCCCAAGCCTTCTTTCTAAGGCCTGAATCTTTCCACTCACAGTAGTGGTAGGCATACCCATCAATTTGGCCGCGCCACTAAAGCTGCCAGCTTGAACCACTTTTACAAAAACTTCAATTCCATCTAAATTCATAAAAATGATTGTACGGTTATCCGTATAATTATTCCAGATAATACTGACTAATCAGGACTCTTCTTTGGATTTATTATGGTCTTAGGAAAACTAACCTAAGGAGTTTATATGTCTAAGAAATTACTTGTTACCGGCGCTTCAGGAAAACTAGGACAATTAGTTTTAGAGAACCTGATTAAGCGTGGAGAAAAAAATATCATTGCGACTAGCCGTAAAACAGAGAAGCTTGCTTCTTTTGCCGCTAAAGGCGTAGAAGTCAGAAGTGCAGACTTTGAAAAACCAGAAACGTTGGACGCTGCTTTTAAAGGAGCTGAGAGACTTCTTATTATCAGTACCGATGCTATCGGTTCGCGTGTTGAGCAACATAAAAATGCCATTGCCGCAGCTAAAAAAGCAGGTGTTCGTCATATCGTTTATACATCATGGCCTAAGGCCGATACTTCGGTGGCCTTTGTTTCTAAAGAACACATTGAAACAGAAAAGCTGATTAAAGAAAGTGGTCTGACTTATACGATTTTAAGAAACTATCCTTATGCTCAAAACATTTTCTATGCTATTGCGCAGGCCCTTGAAATGGGAACACTTTATGGAACAGCAGGCAAAGGGGGAGTGGCCTACGTGACAAGAGAAGATTGTGCTGAGGCTGCTGCAGGCGCTTTAATTCAAACAAATGAAAAAAATGAAATTTACGACATCAGTGGAAAAGACGTGATTGATTACGAAGAGCTGGTGAAGTTAGTCAGCGAAGTGAGTGGAAAACCACTTAAGTATGTCGATATCCCGGAAGCGGATTTAAAGGCGGCGCTTTTAAAATCAGGGCTACCGGAAATTTGGGCCGATGTGTTTGTTACATTTGATCTGTCTTATAAAAATGGCGACACAAAAACAGCGACTGATGCAGTCCTGAAACTTTCAGGGCATGAACCTAAAGGGTTTAAGGAATTCTTAATTGAGAATAAAGCGGCCCTTTTTAGTGCCCAAGCTCACTAAAAACCATTAGACTTTACCTATGAAGATTTTAACTATTCAAATCAGTAAGGTAAAAAAAGTTGAGTATAGAGGAAGGCCCGTGGAAACGGGCTTTTTCAAAGAGCAAGTCAAAGGGCCTTTGGTGAAAACCTGTGCATGGAAACTTTAGATGAGAAAAGTATTTATATCGGAAGTACTTATCGATTAGGTGAAGCAGAAGTTCAGGTCACACAACCGCGCTTTCCTTGTTTTAAATTAGGGATAAAGTTTAACGATCCTTCAATGATCAAGAGTTTTATGAATTTTGGTCGCCCCGGAGTTTACTTCCGGGTGCTCAAAGAAGGGATGATCAAAGAAGGTGACACTTTAGAGTTGCTAGAGCAGGATCAGATTCGTTTTTCAATCACTGAGTTTGTTGATCTGTACTTCAGCGATAAAAAAGACATCGAAAGAGTGAAAGAAATTTTGACCATCCCATCCTTAAACCACGAGTGGCGTGCTCAATTTGAACGAATGATCTAAACGTTTTCGATGGCCTCAACCAGATAGGTGAAGTCGATAGGTTTAGTCACGTGATCAAAAAAACCGGCATTTTTTGTTTTTAGTCTATCTTCGGGCATCGCATGTGCCGTCAAAGCGATTACTGGAGTTTCCACTTCCATTGAACGCAGCTTCTCAATAAGCTGAAAACCATTCATCTTTGGCATTTCGATGTCCATTAGGATGACGTCATAATGTTTTTCTTTAATTTTATAAAGAGCTTCATTTCCATCTGAGGCTACATCAGCATCACCGCCGTATGAATTTAAAAAGAGTTTAATGATTTCCAGGTTGTCGATAGAGTCATCGACAATAAGGATTGATTTTGATTTAAGCGACCTATCAGTTTTCTCAACCAGCTTAGGTTTGTTGGATGGTCTGAGACCTGGGTAATCAGTAAAGCTGATTCCAAAAGTGCTTCCAAGTGTAAATTCTGAATGAACAAGTTCCACGTCGCCTCCTAAGGCTTCGGCAATTTTTCGCGAAAGAATAAGGCCTAAACCTGTACCTGTGCGCGCTCTGCTTTGGCATTTATCTGCCTGGACATAAGGCTTGAAAATGCGTGAAGCTTCTTCTTCATTCATTCCCGTACCTGTGTCTTGAATTAATATTTTTAATTGATTTTTTTGTTGTCCTTTTTCCACTTTTATCGTGATGCCACCTTCATCAGTGAACTTCACGGCATTTCCAACTAGGTTGATAAGCACCTGCTGAAGTCTGCTTGGGTCGCTGGTGACATTATCGAGGAAAAGGTGATGAGGTTCATAAGTGAGGAAGATATCTTTTTTTAAGCACTCGGCATGAAAGAGTTCAATCACTTCAGCAATCAAGAGATCCAAATCAAATGGTCTCATTTGAATATCGATTCTTCCGGCCTCTATTTTAGCTGTCTCTTATACACATCTCCGAGCCCACGAGACGCTCAGTTATC
>CAXHHE010000100.1:0-9672 GCA_964016365.1 uncultured Bacteriovorax sp.
ACAGAAGCCTTCGTCGGCAGCGTCAGATGTGTATAAGAGACAGCTATTGGGATGAAGTTGTCGAAAGAATTATTGATTGCACTTGGTGGAATTCTGAATGTCCAAAGGGAGAAAGGGAAAAAGAACTATGGCTAGGAAGAGCTGCTTTTTTAGATGTTATTTATTATGAACCGTAGAACAAGCACTTAAGCAAGAAGATACTCGATTATTTATTCATCCCATAAACGCTTTTCGCATTCTTTCTATGACTGGCCGGCACCTCACCTAATCCTCGAGGGGGTTATGCACTACCTGTTGGGACAGAGTGGAATCGAGTGCCGGGAGTAACCCTGATTGGTGACTCGGCTCATTTGATGTCTCCATTTGCAGGTGAAGGGGCCAATCTTGCGCTTTATGATGGGGCTGAGCTTGGGAAGCATATAGTGAAGAATCTGGATAATATCGAAAAGGCACTTGGCGTTTTTGAAAAGGAAATGTTTGTACGAAGTGCTCATTCAGCTGAAGAATCAGACAGAAACTCAAAGTTATTCTTTAATGAAGAGTCGCCTCAAAGTGTGGTTAATTTATTTTCAGGTCACAACATTATCTAGCTTATAGTCTTATTCTTTTTTTACTTGATTTTTTTTTGTTTCATATTTTGAAGGATTCTAATAGAATTTAAAAATATGAAACAATTAAATATCGAAGAGCAATATGCTTTGTTAATTGCTGGTGAAAAGTATGCAGGAGAAAATTATCTCACTGAAACTTGGGCATGGATATTAAGAAACAATAAAAGCCTACTTAATTCTTTCTTAAAAGAAGTATTTGAAGTTGATGTTACTGGTGAGCAACTCGAAGTTACAACACAGAAGTATATTTCATCAGGATCGGGTAAAGGATTTATTGATTTAACCATTACAACTTTAAATTATTGCTTCATTTTTGAGCATAAAATTAATCACTCGTTTGGCGAAGACCAAATTTTGAAATACATAGAATGGGCCAAAAAAAAAGGTTATTCATCTGAGAAAATTATGGCCGCTACTGTCTCAGGTTACTTTATTGATCACGATGAGACTGTTGGTGATTCAAATTTAATTCTAGTCAATTATTTATGGCATGATCTTTATAAATTTATTGATGAAAAAAATAATGAGAAAACGTTTTCCGAAAGTGAAGTTTTCGTATTGAAATGTTTCCAAAATTTATTAATAAAGAACGATCTAACATGGATAGAAACAGAGGTCAGCATGGAAGGCTTAAAAAATTATTATTCGGCCCTGAGTGTAAATAAAAGTTTGCGCGATATTTTTAGTCAAATAAAAGATCATTATAAATGGGAAAAAGTGTACAAAGTTTTCCAGAGAGTAGATGGCAAAAATCACCCACCGAAAACAGCAGGCGAGCGATGGGGAAGAATTGGAATTGATTTAGACATAGTGAGGGGCTGGACCCCGTCTTTATTCTTTGGTGTTTTAGCTGATCCAATAGATCATAAAGTAGTGCCCAGCAACCCCGAAATTGGGCCTGATTTATGTTTAATTGTAGATATCGATAAAAGTCGCTTTCGGGATTATGACATAAGTAATGAGTACAAAAAACTGGAAACAGAAATGCAAAGTTGGGCCGAGAGAAATAAAAACGAGTGGAGCTTTTATAATCATTTAGAAGACGCTGGAAGTGAAGCAAATTTATGGCATCCCCTTTATCTACGAAAACCGCTTTATAGTATTCTTCATGGGGCCGATAGTCCTGAAGGCCAACGAAAAAAAATTGAAGATGAAATGACGTTACTTTTAGATGCTATGTTTAAGGAAACTTCATTTTTAGAAATGAGAGAAATATTTAAAACGAAATGAGATGTGAATCTAGGCTGGAACCTAGAATATCTTAAAGTGTTAATCTTTAAGCAGATTTCTTTTCAGTTTCTTTATCTTGAAATTCAATCTGACTTTTAAATAAATCTATAGCATTTTTACCTACATTTGAAGTGTCATATTTTGCATAACCAGCTAAAGTAACGGCACCGACAAAAGGAAGAAAACGCGTAATACTTTTACTAATTACTCTTTGAGTAACTCGCATGCCTATTTTTTCTAAAATAGATTGCATGAATTTAAGCGAAGCTCTTTTTATTAGAGCTCTTTCTCCAATGCGAATAACGACATCGTTAAATAAATGGCCACTTCCATGCCTAAACAGACAATAGATCATTGATTCTTGAGTAAGATGTGAATTTTGACCATATAGGGCACATACATCTGCAACCATCTGAGCTTGAATTTTCCATACTGTGTACAATTCTGGAGCAATTGTAGCAAAGCCAAATGGGCCCGGCGGGAGTGCTGCGACTCCTGAAACAGCGGCTGCTTTTAGGGAAGCAGTGTTAATTACCTTTTGAGCATCTACAAATGGGGTATTAGATTTATTAAGATTTGACTTCGGAATTTCATTAAATATTTCATAGAGAGTTTTTGTAATAAGATTGGATTTATCACCATTCAAGTTTAGCTCCTTATTAATTTTAACAATTCTAAAGGAAGAACTATTTAATTTAAGAAAATAATATGAATATGATTTTGTAAGATGAAGTTTTCACTACTTAAAGTAGTCCACTGTGCGAGCTTTGATTTTTTTAATACCAATAATTTGTGGCGATCATTCATTCAGAACATTTTCAGGACTTTAAAATTCAATAATTTGCAAACAGGGTGAAGTTTTCTGAGGAAGCGGTTTAAAGCGAAACAATCCCTTTAAACCCACCCATAACCATACGCTTCTCATCCATATGCGTATCCATCATAACTTTCATTACCGCCGGATCTTTCTGAAACGCCTTAAAAACCTTCTCACGATGAGCTTTCGACTTAAACTCCGCCATCGCAATGATAATCACTTCACCTGTCTTAACTTTAATAATCTGAGGAAACAAATCTTTCGTAGCATTCTTATCGTCAGCAACAAAGTCACTGCTTGAAAGCGCGCCGTGCTTTAAAAGAAGCTTTCCGATTTTAGTCGTCGTCTTCTTGTAGTTAGCAAGATGTTTTTTATTAATAGGGAATATGCAAACGTCTACGTAATTGGCCATAATTCCTTCCTAGTTATTTAATCAACATCTGAAGTTGAAATTGTCTCATTAAAGTAAAGGCGCTTTTCTTTAAGCGGCACTAGACTCCAAGTCGGCCACTTTGGTAAATCGCCAGTTAGCTTCTCATTCGGATTCCCGTAATGAATGAAGTTCTTAAAGTAAACGCTCATCTCTTTTCTTAGTTTCTCGCGAGAAGCTTTATTGTCTTGATTCCAGGCAAAGTTCGCAAAACTCTTTTCTTCAGTGGTAAAGTTACCTAAATAGAAAATCGCATCCAGGCCGTGAAGGGCACCAAGCGCTTTATCCCACGGAGCAGGTAAGTGATCCCAGTTAAAGTGGTAGCGGTAAATATCTTTGTTATAAAGTCTTAATGAATTAAGAATCGAGTCTTGTGTCGCATGTAGTGTGGCACTTCCAGAATCAACCATCAGGCGGTATTTAGTTTCGCTGACAGTGATTAAATCTTCAAAGTTAACTGGCATATCTGGATTCAGCATATGAGTAAACAATTCGTTGATATCCATTTTGCTAAAGCTTAGAAGTCCTACGGCCGAGAATTCATCTTTTGTTGCTCCAACGATCATTGGAACATGGTTGTATTTACCAAGAGTCAAATCAAGCCACCCGCCAATTGGGAGAACCACTCCATCTGAGTAGTGTTGATAAGGAACGACACCAGTGTTGGCCTTTGCAATCATTTCAGCAGGAACTAATTGTAAAAACTTTCTGATCCATTCAGGAGATTTGTCTTTTAAGAATTCTTCACCATTGGCTTCAGTCGTATATCCCATTTGCTCAAGGAGCTTGTACATAACTAAGCTTGCTTTCGCCGTTCCAACTGCTGTTGGGTAGGCATTCGGAAGGCCTGCTGAACAGATCGCTTTATGAAATAAATCTTTAGCAAGAGGTGATTGAATTAGTCCCCAAACGTTCATACATCCAGCTGACTGGCCGGCAATCGTAATGTTGTTGGCATCAGCACCTAAAGCGTCTGCATTGTTTTTTACCCAGTGAAGAGCTTCAATTAAGTCTAGAGTTGTGAAGTTCCCAGAGTTATCAAGTGGGTTGTCTGTTTTGATGAGTGGGTGATAGAACGCTCCGAAGTGGCCAAGGCGATAGTTTACTGAAATATAGATGGCATCGTTGTTACTTGCAAAGAAAGCTCCATTGTAGTTTGGATCAGTGCTTGTGCCTTTGTCGTTACTTCCGCCGTGAATCCAGAAGAAGACAGGTTTCTTTTCAGTTGTCTTTTTTTGTGGCTTCCAAATGTTTAGGAATAAACAGTCTTCGCTTCCAATAACTTTTCCTAATTCTTCAGGGCTTGTTACGGAGAAGACGTTTCCAATTTGCATACAAGACGATCCAAATTTTTTGGCGTTGTAAGCAAAGATTCTTTTTTCTGCGGGCCTTGGTGCTCTAAATCTCAAGCTTCCTGTTGGAGCTTTGGCGTAAGGGACACCTTTAAAAGAAATAGTTTGATTTTTATCTAACTGGCCTACTACTTTTCCTTCTGTCGATTGAAACGATTCTGCAGAAATTGCAGAAAAAGAAAAGAGCAAGGTCATAAGGGCGATAGTGTGTTTTTTCATATTCTCTCCGAATGGGAATTAGGCTAGCTTTCGGAGTATCCTTTGTCGATTTTTTTGTGAATTTCACTTGAGGTTATGATGCGTAGACTAATACTTTGGTGTCATAGTGACTCTTGGCTCAAACGATAGCTTGTAGTCTTTATTAATTTTCTTAATAGCTCCTTCAAGCGAGAGCTTTAAAAGCGAATCATGGATTTCTTTTTTGACAACGTTGTTTTTGTATTTCTGAGAAAACGCAAAATAACCCTGCATAAAACTAAATGGTGTTTTGATTTTGAAAAATTGATTGTGATTTTCTACTTTATCCAGCATCTCTTCTGCATTTCTTTCATTGGTCAAAAGCAAGTCTCCTCTATGAAGAGCAAGCATTTTAAAAGCGGTATCTATGTCGTTGGCCTCAACGATGGCCAGCTTGTCTTTTAGACCATCAAATTTTTCTCCGTAAACCCAACCTTTGATGACTAAGATTTTTTTGGTCTTTAGAAGATCAATATTTCCACTCCAATCAAAAGCTTTATTTTTTTGAGCGTAGAAAACCATATGGTCGGTGTAAAAAGGAGTCGGGATAAAATCCATTTGCTTTTCGCGCTCAGCAGTTTTGTAAGGCCCAATAAGAAGATCGGCCCTGCCGGTGGCAATGAGGTATTGAGCACGATTCCAGGGATAAATAGCGTATTCAATTTTTAAATCTTTTTTAGCCGCTACCTTATTGAGCAAATCAACAGCGACTCCCTCGTAATGTCCGGTAGAGGCATTGTATTCAAAAATTTTATTAAAGTGAGTGCCGACGACTTTGATTTTCTCAGCATGAGCAGGGGCAAGAATTAGCAATGTAATAACAAATATGAGAGATCTACACATTCGCATGGCCCGCCGAGTAAATTAATGATGTTTACAGATATCATAACAGCAGTTATTGGCAAAACGAATTTAAAAAGAATTCTACGGCAATTTTCTTTGCAGTCTTAGCGTCATTTTTTCCGATCTTATCAACCATGCCAAAAAGCACTGGATAAAAAACCTGTCCCTTCACGATAGAGTGCACCTGATTGGAAATCAATTCACTCGGCTGCTTCGACTTAATCTTTCCATCCTTTTTGGCCGCATCAATCCATTTTAAAAACTTCTCTTCAGTCTCATAGAATTTCTTCATATGACCCTCATTCAGTTTTCTTCCTTTCATGACTTCGCTCAAAACCAGGCGAGAAATGTCCATGTGTTCAGGAGAGGTGATAAGCTCGATCTTCGCTTCAATGATTCTCTCAATCTGCTTTTCAATCGGCTCAGTCTTTGAATAAGTCACATCACTGTATTCTTTAAAGCACACCAGAAGTTGATCAATGAGTGTGTCGAAGATCGCTTCTTTGTTTGGAAAATACTTGTAGAGAGTTCTCTTTGACACCTGAGCGGTGCCTGCGATGTTTTCCATCGCAGAAGAAGTTGGCAAGCTTGCTGAAATGAGCGGGCACTCTTCAACCGAAATTGCGGATTTATTGTCTTCAAGCACTGAAAAAGTTGAGCAGATCATTCAAAAAAATAAAATGGCGACTGAAGGCCTGGTGGTTGAGGCCAATCAAAAAGTAAAAGCAGGAATTGAAACCGCAGAAGTCTGCACCGAAGCCTTGGAAAAAATTATTACGAGCTCGGATCAAGTCGCTCAACTCGTAGAAGAGATTTTTTCGGCTTCAGAGCAACAGGCAGCTGGTGTGACAGAAGTAAGTAAAGCGATCGCCGAGCTGGAGGTCCAAGCACAATCTAACTCGACACTTGCACAGGAAGCTGCTGCTTCAGCACAAATTGTTAATCAAAAGTCTGATGCGCTTAAAACGGTTGCCGGAGAATTGAGGTCAGTGATTGAAGGACAAAGTTAAAAACAGAGTATAAAACCTCCAAGTTGATGTTTTTAATAGACACCCTTGGAGGGAAGGCCCCCTCAATTAAATGAAGTCACTTTAATCTCTTTTGTTCATGACTATCCTCGTAAATTGGCGTAGATTCCACCAAAATCAATCTCAGGAATTTCCATGAAAAAAGTAAGAGTCCAACTTGTTAGATATGACATGACTAAAACTCAAAAGCGCAATCGCAAAGATATGCTAGTTGATGAGCAAACCGAAGATGCAGTTATCGCACAACTTGAAAGAATCCATAAAGGTGAGCAAGTCGTAAAAATCCACGAGATCATTTGGGATGATAAACAGATCAAAGAAGTAAATCGCCAAAATAAAATTGAACAAAGACACTTGTTCACTGGACAAGTAAAATTCCTGGATCTGGAAAAAGGTTTTGGTTTTATTCGTCCTGATGAAGACATGGACGATCTATTCTTTCATAAGTCAGCTTGCGAAGACGGAGTTCCTTATGACGGAGATAGAGTTATCTTCAAAATTAGCAAAAGACCAAAAGGTCTCTCTGCGATTCACGTGAAGATTTTGTCTGAAGATAAGGAATAAATAGAGGACCTCATGAAAAAAGAATTTAAACTTACTGACCCTAAAAAAGCTCCAGCAAGACAAGTGGATTTCGTAAAACACGAAATCAATAAATACCTTGCTCGCGAAAGAAGAAAGACTCCTAAAGAAGGCGCTGACTTCTGGGACTTTGATTGCAAGTTTGGAGTCAATAAAGACTCAGCAGTTGTGATTCAGGTTTCAGAAATCAATAAAGCGATTGATAAAGTTGTAAGCGACAACGCAGAAAGTTTTTATATCGAAGTCCTGGCAAAGCCTGGGTATAAGATTAAAAAAGCGAAGTAAAGCTCCTTATGAAATACCTTCTAGGTCTATTCTTTACTCTCGCACCTCAATTCGGATGGGCCATCGTCGATGGTGTGGCCATCACAGATACAACTTTCCGCCAATCAGTGGCCTTAGTTTATAAAAAAGACCAAACTCAAAAGACTGGTGAAATTTACTGTAGTGGAACTTTAATCGGCCCAAGAGTTGTTGTGAGTGCAGCTCACTGTATTTCATCTGGTGCCAAGGCCATGAAAGTTTCAGTAGAAGCTTTTAAAAACCAAACCTGGATTTATCTAGGGGAGACTGAGAATGCGCCAGACCTTCCCATGGTCACTCCTCAATTTAAAAACTCAAAGGTTGTGGTTCATCCCATCAATGATTCAATTTATAGCGACATTGTTTTGATTGAATTAGATCAGGACGTTGACCTGAAGAAATGGAACATTAATCCAGCTTCTCTTTTAATCCCAACAAAAGACCTACTGGGAAAAGATTTGATTCATGTCGGTTACGGACAGATTACTAACGATGGAGTAAAGGGGACCAAGGCCCTTCTTCGTCTGCCTCTTAAGGAATTAAACGGCTACAATGGTCTGGGTGTCGGAGAGATGCGCGCCAATGGCCCAAGTGCCTGTCATGGTGATTCAGGAGGGAGTGCTTACATGAATGATCAAAAAGGCAATTTGCGTTTTGTAGGCGTTGAGTATGCGCTTTCAAATCATCCATGTGGTTTTAGCGCGACTTTCTTTGTTCCCCTTAATGAGAAAATTGTTGAGTGGATGAAGAGTTTAAACCGTCCTCTTTTTCTTTAGTTTTTTTGTGATAGACTTTTCTCATGAAAAAAGAAAATTTGCGTACACCATGGGGACCAGCAGAAAAAGAAGCCTGGTTTAAAGAACAAACAATCAAGCGCTCATACCGCGATGAGGTCATGACAAAAATCATGCAGCTAAAAGAAGCATATGATGTTTCTCAATACGGAGCCCTTTCTTTAAATACCGAAAAATATCCTGTCTTCTTAATCAAGAGCAAAAACTTTGACCCAAGAAAGAAAACAGTTCTCATCACTGGGGGAGTTCACGGTTACGAAACAAGTGGTGTTCATGGCGCTCTTCTTTTTATGGAAAAGCATGCAAAGGATTACACAGATACATTTAATTTTATTTGTACTCCATGTGTGAGCCCATGGGGATATGAAACAATTAATCGTTGGAATAATCTTGCCATTGATCCGAACCGCTCATTTTATGAGAACAGTCCTGCAGAGGAATGTGATCTTTTCTTAAAAGCGATTGCCGCAGAAAAGACTTCTATCTTTGTTCATTTTGATCTTCATGAAACAACGGATACAGACAACTCTGTTTTTAGACCTGCCCTGGCAGCTAGAGATGGAAAAGAAGAAAAATTTTCAGAAATCCCGGATGGTTTTTATGTCGTGGGTGACACTTCTAATCCTCAAAAAGAATTTCAAAAAGCGGTGATTGATGAAGTAAGGAAAGTCACTCACATTGCCCCGCCTGATGAAGAAGGAAATCTCATCGGTGTAAAAATGGAAGATGATGGAGTTGTTTATTACGATATGAAGAAGCTCTTCTTATGTGGAGGTTTTTCAGGCGCTGAGTATTCAACAACGACTGAGGTTTACCCAGATAGCCCGAAAGTCACAGCTGAAAATTGTAATCTTGCTCAGGTCGCGGCCATTAGAGGCGGATTAAATTACGTTAAGAGCAGAATTTAATCAGCTTTTTGTAATTCAGTGTGAAGCTTTAAGGCAATGTTGCCCGCTTCAGATTTTACTTGATAGGCCGGCTTTTCAACTGAGCCGTTGCGTTTGATTCTTGAGCCTTTGATGATTTTTTCAATAGGAGCGAAGTGGACTTCTTCAACTTGTCCTTTAATCGTTCCACCTGCCCATTTCCATGTTACTTTATCGCCAACTGAATAAGTTTTATTTTTTTCCATAAGATTTAGTCAACTTTACATCTATTGCCCTTTGACAAGCAATAGAAGTTTATTGGCTCCACTGTTAATCGTATTGGAAAGCTCTAAAACCTGTGACGCTGTTGTCGAAACACGCTCAGAAGCTAAAGAGTTCTGTCCCGTAACTTCATCAATTTGCCCCATGGCCTTGTTGACTTCACTGATTCCTTGCGATTGTTCTTTTGAGGCATTGGCAACCTCAACAACCAAAGATTCAGCTCTTTGAGATGAATGATTAATTTCAATTAAGACTGTCTCTTATACACATCTCCGAGCCCACGAGACGCTCAGTTAT
>CAXHHE010000101.1:0-9553 GCA_964016365.1 uncultured Bacteriovorax sp.
CACAGAAGCCTTCGTCGGCAGCGTCAGATGTGTATAAGAGACAGAAGAAAACTTATTCTTGAAGGTGAGATCGAACACGGGATTGTCGATGCTAAAGTCAAAATGCTCACTCCGAAAATAACCGGGCTAAGAACTCTTAGTGATGAGCTGGAAATTGAGATGAAAGTTCTCGCAGAATTAGTCGAGCATCACTTAAAAGAAGAGGAGTCTGATATTATTCCAAAAATGCGCAAAGACCTGGATAAAACGATTCTCAATGAAATGGGATTCCAGTTTATGAAACTGAGAAGTTTTACAACTAAGGATCTTCGCCAATACCCAAGACTACAAAAAGAAGTGGTCGGTCTTAAAAAATTAGGGCATCGAGTTTCGTCGCATTTTATCGCTAAAGTTCAAAAGCATACGACCAACAGGGCGCTTCGCTCCCGCTAGTTGAGGCAAGCAGTTGCCGGAGGTTTATTATGAAACGGTATATTTTTTTGATGCTGGCCTTTTTCCTGAGTTTTACTCAAGCTTTTTCCATTGGGATTTCTGCCCCTTCTATTAGTGCTTCTCCCGCTTCAATTGCCAGTGTAGAGCAGGCACCGACGAAAAAAGAACTCAAAGAATTGGGGAGTATTAAAGAATCCGAGATCAAAGCTCAGCAACCAGACAGCAAGGTTTCACTAAAAAAACCGGCGAAAAATAAGGTGCTTACGACTGCCAGCTGCCGTAGCTATGAAAATAAGGTCTATGACCTAGGGGAGGCCGGCTACAATGACTGCGTAGAAAAGATCAAATCCCATAAACAAGCTAGAACTACAAAATAAGAAGTGGTATATCCGTCTTCCATTGTCGGTCTTGGGTAAAGTTATCCAAGTCCAGCAATGGAAGACTCTATCGGGTAAACTGATAGAACGAGGTATATCATGAAGTTAATGACAAAAACATTTTTGGCCCTGGCCCTTGTATCAACTACACTTTCAGCGCGTGCTGATTATCTTTCATGGAAAGAAATCGAAAAACGTTTTAAAGCAGAAGGACTCAACAAGAAGGCCTTAAGTCATGTTCAGTGTTTTTTTGAAAAACATGAGAATACAGTTTTTAAAAGAAAAATGTCATTCAATGAAGCCGATAACCGTTGTGGACAAGATTCACAAATCACTCTGGATAAAAAACGCGTCTTTGCTTTAATTGATTACACTGCTCCAAGTGATGAAAGAAGAATGTTTTTAGTCGATAGACTTACTGGTGGGATTTCCATGATGGCCGTGGCCCATGGACGTTATAAAGCTCATATGCTCAACACTCATTTATCAGAAAACAAAAACTCAATTAAACATGCCCGCTACTTCAGCAATGAGCTGGGCTCTAATGCTCCTTCAAGTGGTTTCTATGTTTCAGGCGTAGAGTACGAAGGGAAATTTGGCAGAAGCATGGTGCTGCATGGGCTAGAAGATGGAATCAATGATAACGCTTGTGAGAGAGCTGTTGTTGTTCATAAGCACCTAATGGTCACGCGCTCAAGTGCTCATGCTCTTTCGAGTGGATGTCCGATGATTAGCCGCGATTATATCGATCATGTGATCAATCTTTTAGAAGGTCATTACGATCCAGCAACCAACGAAGTCACTAACGGTTCTGTGGTTTTTATCTACGGACCTCGTGAGGCCAAGTGGTCTGCTTCAACTTGCGAAGGAAATTTTAATCTCTAATTTCGATTGCCAAGCTAACAATATTGTCCGTTAATAGACTTACAATATTTGTTTAGTGAGGGAGTCACATGAAATTAAAATCACTTTTCGTTTTTCTTGCCACTTCAAGTCTTATTTCTTCTGTTTCAGCGATGGAGAGTATGAAGCCCGGACTATGGGAGCATAGCTTCACAATTAAAAGTCAAAGCGGACAAGTTGAAAAAGGTCTCGCTGATATGAAAAAAAGCATGGCAAAAATGCCTCCTGAGCAACGCAAAATGATGGAAGAGATGATGGCAAAGCAAGGAATGGGCGTAAGCGATAAAGGGACAAGCGTAAAAGTTTGTATCTCTAAAGAGCAGGCCGAAAAGCTTGATATTCCACAGAGTCAGGACTCAAATTGCAAACAAGAGATCCTAAGCCGCACTTCAAAAAATATTAAAATGAAATTTACATGTACGGGAAATCCATCAAGTACAGGAGAGGGTGAATTCACTTTAATTAACCCAGGGGCCTACGTGGGGAAGGCCGTGGTCAACACTGATTCAAATGGGAAGAAAGACCGTTTAGAAATGGACCAAAAAGGAAAGTGGCTGGCCGCAGATTGTGGTGCAATTCAGCCTATTAAAACTCAAAAATAATCATCAAAGACGCCAGTTTATGGTAGGTTTAACCACCATGCTGGCCGCTCTAAAAAACTTCTTCTTTTTTAATGTCTCTCCACTCGTCAAAAAAGGACGAAAGAAAATTCTTACGTTCGAAGACTTACTTCCTTTACCGGAAGAACTTAAACTCAACCGCACACTGGAAGTGGCACCAATAGATTTAAGTTCTCAGAGAAAATTTATCTCTTCACTTGTTGGTGAACAAAAGAAATTAGTCACAAGAGCGTGGAGCTTTTATGTGATCGGGACTCTTTCAAGTTTATCCAGCCCATTTTTTGTTAATCAATTTATCACTCGCCTGACTCGTCTTTCTGAAGGAAGTGCAGCGTATTGGGAAGTTCTTCCAATTGCAGTGTGTATCGGTTTAATTGGCGTGATGATGGGGATTGGATATCAACATAACTTCTACGCCACTTTAAGGGCCAATGTTCTTATCGTTGCCCGCTTAAACAGGTTGATTTTTGAGAAGGCACTTAAGCTTTCACAAAAGGCCCGCCAGAACGTCAATGTTGGTGATGTGGTCAATCACATGAGCTCGGACACTGAAGCTCTGGCCGAAGTCCCGATGCTTCTTGGAGACTTGGGATGGGCGACACTGCTTTTAGTCGGTAGTGTTTCGATGCTTTTTTATTACCTCGGATGGACCGCTCTTATTGCAGTGGCCATTTTGGCGATTCTTACTCCGGTCACAAGGAAGATCGCAAAAAGATTTATCCATCTTGAAGATGAGATGATGAAAAAAAGAGATCACCGCGTGACTTTGATGGGACAAATCCTTCAGTCAATGCGATTGGTGAAGTATTACGTTTGGGAAGAAGAGATTTCCAATCAAGTTTCACAAGTCAGAGAAGAAGAAGTGAAAGCGAGAAGAAGCCTGGCCAAAGTAGAGATGCTTTCAGGTTTAAGTTTTGTAGCGATTTCAACTCTGGTTTTATTTGTCGCTCTTTGCGTGCACGTCCTAAGAGGAGAAGCTTTAACGCCGGCACTGGTTTTAACTTGTGTTTCGCTTTTTGGGTTATTGCAGGAACCGATCGGGCATTTACCGGGAGTGCTTTCCCGTTTAATTAACGCCTGGGTTTCGGCCAAAAGGATTATTGGATTTTTAAATTCAGAATCAGTTGATGACCAGGTTTTTTCAACAAATGATCAGCCTATTATTTTTGATCGAGTGTCTTATCAAAGTGAAAAAGGCAATTTTGCTTTTAAGGACTTGTCGTTTTCAATTGCTCAAGGTGAAACTGTCGCGATTGTTGGGGAGGTTGGTTCTGGGAAGACGACGCTTCTGCAATTGATCCTTCAGGAAATTAAGCCGCAATCGGGCGCAGTTTCTATTGGCCGCTCGTCTCTTGGTTATGTCAGCCAGGAAAGTTATATCATGAACGCGACTGTCTTAGAAAACCTGAAAATGGGGAAAGATGTCAGTGAAGCGAGAGTGAAGGAAGCTCTTTATGTGACGTCGATGGAAAGAGATATTAAAAATCTTCCCGGCGGCCTTTTAACAGAGATTGGTGAAAAAGGTGTGAACCTGAGCGGAGGGCAAAAACAGCGCGTGTCTTTAGGCCGCTGTGTGATCCAGGACCCGGATATTGTTTTACTAGATGATCCTCTCTCTGCTGTTGATGTGAACACGGAAAAGGCCCTGGTGAATAACCTGATTTTAGGCGAGTGGAAAAAGAAGACCGTGATCATTGCAACTCACCGTTTAGAAGCTTTGGCGAAGTTTGACCGTATTCTTTTTTTAGAGAATGGAAAAGTTGCGGCCCTTGGAACATTGAATGAACTCTTAGAAAAGAGTGAATCGTTTAAGCATTTTTACTCTCATCACCTGGAAGTGCATGCGCTGGAAAAAGACTCAGAGCTGGCCGCTTCAATCAGTGGAGAGAGCGATAAAACTGAAACGCGCTTAATGAGCGATGAGGACCGCGAAGAAGGAGCTGTTAAAGGGTCACTATACATTGATTACATTAAAGCTTTAGGTGGTGAAGGAAAACACCAAAGGCTCATCATTGCTACTTTAGTTTTAGGCGTCCTGGCCATTTCAGTTTTCCCATTGTTTAACCAGTGGTGGCTAAGCTGGTTTTCTGGGCACCCGACTCAGATTACACCGATCCAAGGTGTAATGATTTATGGATTGATTGCGCTAGTGAGTTTAATTGTTCAAATGAGCAATCAAATTTTCTGGCTTAAGCGTGGGATTAAGGCGGGAGTCGAGCTTCACGATAGAATGCTGGCCGCTATTTTAAGAGCGCCGGTGCGCTTTTTTGATACGACTCCTGTTGGAAGATTGCTACAGCGTTTTTCACGTGACTTGGAATCGGTGGATATTCAATTGCAATGGAGTTTTGAAGCGGCCGTTCAGGCGTTGTTTCAAATTGTGGTTTCACTAAGTTTAATTATTATTTCCGTACCTCTTATTTTAGTGGTGATTGTTCCCATTGGATTTGTGTACTGGAACCTGCAGATTCTCTACAGAGCTTCGGCCAGAGAAGCAAAACGTATGGATTCGATTGCACGTTCACCTCGTTATGCTCATTTCAAAGAGACCTTAGGAGGACTTCCAGTCATTCGTGCCTATAAAAAAGAAGCGTGGTTTAGAGAGCAGTTTTTCTCTCACCTGGAAAAAAGTCAGCAGGCCTTTGTTAATAACTTTCTACTTAACCGCTGGTTTTCGATTCGCATTCCAATGATCGGAGGACTTATTTCCGGTTCAACGGCCTTGTGTTTGATCGTCAGTGTTTATCATGGATACTTGACAGCGGCGACGGCTGGGCTTGTGATTCTTTACTCAATGTCTTTTTGGGGGGCCTTAAACTGGGGGATTAGAATTCTCTCTGATCTTGAGTCGCGCATGACTTCTATTGAGCGCATCAGGTTTATGACGAGAATCCCGAGCGAAAAACGATTCGTTACTTCAGCTCCAGTAGTCGTTGATGAAGCATGGCCGAGAGAAGGGCGCATTCATTTTTCTAATGTTCATGCCCGTTATGATGAAAGCCTTCCTGAAGTGGTGAAGGGACTAGATGTTAATATCCCCCCTGGAGCACAGGTGGGAATTGTTGGAAGAACTGGGGCCGGGAAGACGACACTTTTTCAAATGATCTATCGTTTTATTAATGTCCATAAAGGAAGAATTGAAATTGATGGAGTGGATATTGCCAGCATCGACCTGGGGACATTGAGATCAAGACTTGCCATTATTCCACAAGACCCGACACTTTTTATGGGGACTTTAAGAAGTAACCTGGACCCTTATTCGCGAAAGTCGGATGAAGAGATCTGGAAAGTTTTAAAAGACACCGGTTTAGAAGAATTAGTTAAAAGTTTTCCATTGGGACTTCTCTCAGCTGTCAGCGACGGAGGAGCGAACTTATCTCAAGGGCAAAGACAACTGTTTTGTCTGGCTCGTGCACTTTTATTAAATGCTAAAATTATTATGCTGGATGAAGCGACAGCAAGTGTAGATGTTGTCTCTGATGCTAAAATTCAGCGAGTCTTAAGAAGAGAGCTAAAAGGGAAAACTGTTTTAGTAATCGCTCACCGTTTGGGCACAGTTGCAGACCTGGACTACTTGATGGTTATGAATGACGGGCGTCTGGAATCGTTTAAAGCTCCAAATAGAGAGTTTTTAGAGGAGAGTTCAGCTGAGCTTGGACTCGAAGAGGCCCTGGAAGTTTAATTATTTTTCAGGAAGCTCGACAGTGAATGTTGAGCCTTCGCCCAACACACTTTGAACGTAAATATTGCCGTGGTGAGCTTCCACAATCTGCTTACAGATATAGAGACCTAAACCAAGACCACCGATGTTTTGTTTGTCGCTTACACGCTCAAAGCGTTTAAAAATTCTTTCCTGGTTCTCAGGAGAGATTCCCGGACCTTGATCAGTGACTTGAATTTTAATCATGCCGTTTTCTTTTCCCATCTTCACTTGAATCGGTTTTTTCGGAGCGTATTTCGAAGCATTGGTTAGAAGGTTGATGAGAACCTGCTCAATACGAACCTTATCCCACAGACCTACGACATCCGTTTCAATTTTAACTTCAACCGGAGACTGGGCGTGTTTGAATTGGTGAGAGTACTGGGCCACAACATCTGTGATCATTTCTTTCATGCTGAAGTGTTCTTTATTCAAAGAAAGTTTCCCTGCAGAGATACGAGTGACGTCGAGAAGATCGTCAATTAGCACTGAGAGTCTGGTGATCTGGCGGTCAGAGGTTTCAACCATTTTTATCAGGCGATCAGGAGTCAGATTAGAGACATTGTCATTATCAATTTGGCGGGCCACACCTTGGATTTGCATCTTTAGGGGAGTCAGCGGAGTGCGCAGCTCATGTGAAGCAATTGATAAGAACTCATCTCGTACTTCAATGGCCTTTTTAGCGTCATCGTAAAGTTGTGAGCGGTGGATGGCCTGGGCACACTGGCGGGCCAGGGCAATCATAAAATCGCGTTCAAGTTGATCGAATTTTTTATTGATCGGGAAGCTAAAGCTTAAGGCCCCAAGAGTTTTGCCTTCGACATTCAGGGGAATGTAGGCCACGGCGTATGATTTCTCAAAACGGTCAATAGGGTCAAGAGCAGAGTACTTATCAAGCATATCAGAGGTGATGAACTTGGGTTGACCAGTGCGGACAACTTCAGCAATCGGTAAGTCTGTTGAGACCGGGAACCTTTTCCATTTTTCAAAAATTTCATCAGGAAAACCAACAAGGCGTTTAAGTTCCAGGAAGTTTTTATCCTCACCTAGTAAGACGATGGAGCCTGTGTTGGCTTCCATGGCCTCAAAGGCCTGTTTAAAAACAACTTCAAAAACCTGATCGGGTGTTAGTGCCTCTGAGAAAGATTCAGTGATACTTTGCAGGCGAGTCGTGCGGTCAATAGCCAGGTTTAACTGCTCCTGATTGGCCTGAAGGGAGGTGATCATGCGGTTAAAAGCATAAGTCACGCGGCCAATTTCATCGTTTTCTAAAATCGGGGCCTGGTAGGTGATATTTCCTAGACCAACTTTTTCGGTAGCATCAAGCAGGTTTAAAATCGACTTGGCCGCATTGCGGGCCATGGCCCATCCGATAGTGATGACAAATGTTAAGAAGAGAATACAAAGACCAATGGCCACTAAAAGAGGGCGGTAACGGTTTTTGTAGATTGAAGAGAAGATCCCTTCATTTTGTTTGTTGATGTGAATCTGTATTTTTCTTAAGATCTCTTTTGCATCCATCAGGTATTGACTCGTCATCAGGAGATCAGCATTAAGCTCTTCGATCTGATCCTGACTGGTAATTTTATGGATGTTTTTTAGCTTTTGGAAAATCACTTCGTGACTGTGTTCCAATTCATCAAGAGACAAAATCGCGTCGTTTAAGTTTTTAGTTAACAGTTCGTCATCTTTGGTTAAAAGGATACTGTCGTAAAGCAGGCGCTTTGTTACTTTTAAATTTTCCTCAAACTTATAACGAAGTTCGCTGACATCCTTGCGCACGAAGATAACGTTCATATTCTGTTCGGTTGAGTTCAAGCTTTCAATCGCCTGAGTGTTTAGACTCAAAAGAGTGTTGGCCGTACTTAAAGTCTGGATGTCTTGCAACTGATGATAGTTAGAGACGTAAATGGCCAAAAAGCACAAGATGATAAAGAGCACGATCGAAAGCATAACCGTACGTAGGCGCTGAACAATTGAAGAGGTTTGATTAAAAGTTTTTTCCATTATTTCCCCTCTTTAACCGTAATGATTTTTACGGTCTTTGGTAGAGGGAATTTTTTAGAAACATAACCAATCCCACCAGGAAAGCGTGAAACCATCTTAACCATCATCGAATCCGAAGTGATTTGAATAGGGGCGATGTGACCGGTATAGATTTTTTCTCCTATCCAATAAAGCTCAACTTCGCGGGATGTCTTTTTGATGTACTTATCTAAAAAAGCTTTGCGGTTTTTGTTGTCGTCACGGTGATCGAAAAAACGAACGGCATTGCCATTGGGCCAGGTGCGATCCTTTTTCATAAAATAATCTTGAAGCTCTTTTGTTGTCAGGGAATCGAGTGGGTTCTTTTGGCTAACAATCAACACAACATTTTCAGCGCTGAAGGCTAAAGAACTGGAGAAGGCCAGGACCAAAATGAAAATCAAGGTTTTAAGGAATGGAAATTTCACAGATATATTTATATCCCGAGGAGGCGTTCAAATCAATAAACAATGTACGACTCTCTCCATATGGAGCACAGCATGCTCAAGTGGAGCACAGCTCAAGGGGCAAAAAGACGAAAGCAAAGGGGATTTTTGGTGGAAGAGGGCAAATTGACGCTTCATTTTTACGGTCTTTGTCTTGCAATTACCGCTGCAGTTTCTTTAACAACACCAATGGAGGTGATTTTATGATCGTAAAGGAATGCATGACTAAGGCAGTGGAGCTTGGAACACCAGAGATGACTTTACATGAAGCGGCCAAGAAAATGCGCGATGGAGATTTTGGAGTTTTGCCTATTCAAAAAAATGACCGTCTCGTCGGCATGTTGACGGATAGAGACATTGCCATTCGCTGTGTAGCAGAGGGGCGCGATTATAAAAATATCAATGTAGGTGAAGTGATGACAGAAAGAGTGCTTTATTGCTTTGAAGATCAAACATTAGATGAAGTGGCCCAGAATTTGGGAGAAAACCAGGTGAGAAGACTTCCGGTCGTCAACCGTGAAAAACGCTTAGTGGGAATTCTTTCTCTTAGCGATTTGGCACATGCGCACCTGAATCCCAAACAATTGGAGAGTACCGTCAATTCGATTACCACTCACGGTCACTCTCTGAGCAATAATGAATTTATGTACTAAGTGTCTTAGAGGCCATTTACAGTATAGCAACATATTGTTGCATCGACTTAGGAAGGTGTTCGACTTAAATTCTGAGAATGAATTTACTTAATTGTTTAAAAAGGTTTCACGCCTTCCTTGGTTTTTTTATCGGGCCGTTTATTTTTATCGCAGCTTTGAGTGGCGCTCTTTATGCTTTTACTTTTGCCATGGAGAGCTGGGTTTACCGCGATATTCTAGCTGTTAAAAAAGGTCTGCAGACAAAATCTCTTGCTGAGCAAGTAGGGGCCGCTGAGGCGAGAGTTCATGGCAAATCCCATTTGCTTTCAATCAGACCAGCAGTTAATGAAACGAGTTCTACGCGTGTTCTTTATCTGTCTCTTATACACATCTCCGAGCCCACGAGACGCTCAGTTAT
>CAXHHE010000102.1:0-9387 GCA_964016365.1 uncultured Bacteriovorax sp.
GAGATGTGTATAAGAGACAGCTAAAAAGGCCCCTTTAGATTTTGCTTTGATTGTTTTGACTTGATTGCTTTCAAGTTCTTTATACATGTCATTTGAAAAAGGGATCATTTTGGAAGGAGAGTTGCTTTCCTGAATTTTTTCCATCTTATCGTCATAGAGAACAACTGATGAAACTCCTTCAATATTTCCTAGAGTACTGACGATTTGCCTGGTGTAAGGGGAGTCTCCATTCCAGAGCGCTTCTTTTAGAGTGTTCTGAAAACTTGTAAGCTGGCGTGTGACAATAAGCTCGCGGCTTTTTGAAGACTCTTTAAGAGAATAGGTGAATGCCAGGTAGTAAACCGGCATTGAAATTAAAATTAAAAAGATGCCAGCATCTCTTAAAAGTTTATGACTTAGTCTCATTTTAAATAGGGGACCACTAATTTTTCTATTTCTGCAGAAGAAATAGGTGAGCGTTCATTTAATAAAATTCTCAACTGATAATGTTGATCTTTTTTTGTACTGATCAGAAGTTTGCCTGCTAATGTTTTATCTTGTTTTAACAAACTGTCCATCACAAAAGAATTAATGACAATGATATCCACTTTATCATTCATCAAATCTTTTAAGTTCTCTTCAATATTTTGGCCTAGACTAATGCCTTTTTTTCTCAAAACTTCCGGGTCTGTCTTCATATTGGCAAAGTTGTAGTGATAACCAAAAATTCCTCTGATCTTTTTTCCTTCAAATGAATCAAAGAACTTTTGATCTCGTCCAGGCTTGAGTAGAGAAACGTAAATTTCTCCGCCTGTCAAAATCACTCCGGTTTTTTGGTGAGGGACTTTATCCTGATTCCAGCTCCAGGCTTCATCTTCAAAGAAAATAGCATCAATTTTACCGCTTTTTAAATCGCGGTAACGGCGGTTGGCGCTGGTTAGGCTAAAGACAAACTTAAATTTTTTCTGGGATTGGTTAAGTTTATTGATCAAGTCATAAACCATACCTGACTTTCCATCTTTGTCGACGAAAGGAGGAAAGTTATAGCCACCGACTTTTACCACTTCTGCCTTGGCCGCTCCTAGAAGGAAGAGACAGCAGAAAACTATCGCCATTTTTGAAAGCTTCATGTGGTTTTTTCCTTGTCCCGTCATGGGTTAATTATGTGGCGATTCAATGTATAAGTAAATTGGGCTTTAGAGAGGAAGAGAATGCATGCTTGAAAGAAAATGTTTAGGATGAATTTATTTAAACACCGGACTGTTGCACTTTCGTATGTGAAAGAGTCCGGTGTGATGTAAAAAATTATTCTTCTGAGCTTCCTTCCACTGCAGGGAAGTACTGGCCTTTTTGCCCAATAGCATGTCCTGCTGGAATCGGTTGCCCCAATTCATCAATTGAGAAAACGCTCTCTGGAAGATTAAGCGACATGCGTACTTTATCCATTGTTTCAGGAACAAACGGGTGAAGCATAATCATTAAGTTCTTCAAGATGTAGAAACATGAATAAAGCCCATCAGCGCGTTCCGTTTCATCATGGCGGTCATCATGCGGTTTATATTGCACAAAGAAGCTGTTGATTAAACGAGCGTAGTTTTCAATCTGACCAAGGAGTGTGATGTGATCTGCTTTTTCCATGTTCTTCACATACATCTGCACTATCTTCATCGTTTCTTTTTCAGCTTTTTCCAGCAGTTTTCCATTTGGAACAACACCGCCAAATTTCGAATGAACGGCGGCAATTGGTTTTTCAATCGCTGCGTTTAATGGCCCGGCTAAAAATTTATTTCTTTCCTTGAATGTTTCAAAATCAAAGTTCGATTGTTTCTCCGCTAAGCTTAGTGTTGAAAGGAAATAACGTAGCTGATCCGGGTGGTAACCCATCTCCTCAGTTAACTGATCTCCAGTGTAGTAGTTACCAGTCGACTTACTCATTTTTTCACCGTTAACCATTAAATGGAAAACAGAGTAAACGTCAGTCATCGTGTAATCAGGTGTATCTTTTCCTCTCACACCAATCCACATCGCTCCTTGCATAAGAACGTAGAAGTAAACGTTATCTTGTCCTAGGAATTGGAAGATTCTCGCTTCAGGGTCTTTCCAGAAACGCTCCCATTCTTTTGGGTCTCTTCCTTGTTTTGCCAAGGCGACTCTTGTGAAAGAGATCGGAGCAATAAGAGAGTCCGGCCACACGTAAAGCGTTTTACCTTTCATTTCTGGATCAATGCCTTCAGGAACAGGAATACCCCAGGCAACATCGCGAGTGATTGAGCGGTGGGCCCATCCATCGAGAGCTTCACAGGCAATGCCTTTGTCTTCTAAAGCTTTTTTTCCAGCGGCATAGTCATTTAAGTTCTCAAACTGCACCACAACTTTTTTCCCAGGAGCATAACGAGACTTATGCTTTGGAAGAGTCGTGCGCATTTCTTTAAATGCCGGCTCATGAGTGTTATCAAATTGGAACGCAGGTTGAACTGTCTCAAACACTTCGTTGAAAACACCTTTGCGCCATTTGTTTTGTTTCGTTTTAATCCAATCAGTAAGCTGATCAGAAACTTTCCACATATCAAGCCACAGGTGAGCTGTGTCTCTTAATTCGGGAGTCGCGTCTGATAATGACGATTTTGGATTAATCAGTTCTGAAGGATCGTATTGAGTCCCACACACTTCGCACGAATCACTGTAGGCCGATGTGTTGGCACAGTTTGGATTCGGGCATTTTCCTGTGACGTTTCTATCTTGTAGGAAACGGCTGATCTTTGGGTCATACCATTGCTTGGTGATTTTTTTCTCCAGCATCTTGTTGTCCCAAAGTCTTTGCATAAAGTCCTGACAGACTTCTTTGTGAGTCGGGTAACAATCGGGTTGAGATGTTCCAGAGAAGATATCGTATGAAATCGAATAGCGAGTCACTGTTTGAACTTGCTTATCATGAATTTGATCAATGAATTCTCTTACAGGAATTCCCGCTTTAAAAGCTGAAGCTTCTGAAGTTGAACCGTGGTCATCGTTACCGCTGACAAATAGAACATTCTGTTTGCCAATCAGCATGCGCATATAACGGGCCATGATATCCGGTGGGATAATAGCTCCGGCCATGTGGCCAAGGTGAAGAGGTCCGTTCGCGTAAGGCATACCGCCTGTCACGATCGCTGTCTTCGGTCGCTTGAGAAGATTGAGAACTGATTTAACGTCTGTAGGGGGAGTGTATTGTGGTTTATTCATGCAATAACTATAGCGCTTCTAGGGAAAGCTAACAAGATTATATTGTTTTCGCCTTGCGTGTTTTTATTATTCCTTCTTGAATATATCTCTAATTGCTATTAAGCTATATCTTTAACAATTCAGGATAAATCATGTTTATTAGAAAAACACTTTTTCTCTCTTTCATTTGTATTTTTCTGTCAGGTTGCTCTAAGTTTAAAACATATATGAGGACCCAGCCGAAATTAAAATATGAAGATGGCCTGCTGGTTTCTAATTCTCAGACAAATCCTTATAAATTTTCTTACGAAAATGGGGTTTTACTCATTAATTACAGTATTGTTGTTAAGAATATTTCTGAGAAAACGATTGATATCAATCTCGAAAGTGCTTTTTATGAAGCTAATGATGAAAAAAAATCACTGGGATGTGAACTTTATAATGATAAAAAGAAAATAGTTTCTTTGGAGAGTGCAAAACAAGTCGCAGTCGCTTGCCATGCTGAACTTATTCCCAATCAAGTGAACAAATTAAGCCTTAGAGATACAGACATTAAATTATCTATTCCTTTAAATCATTCGTGGCATTCATTTGCTTATCGTGTTTATTCAGAGGAGCTAAGATAATGAAAAAAGTGTTAGCTATTCTTAGTTTGTCTATTATGCTTTCTTCTGCACCAACTTATGCGGCAAGCGATGCTTTGGTTTCAGCAGCAGTTACAGCTACAGTCACAGGAACCATTTATACGGTTAACAGTGCTCATTACGATGCTTGGCTTAACTCTGAGGTGAATGATTGGAAGTATGAAGAAACAAACTTGACGACCTCGCTTTCAAGATCTTGTGGCGTTAATTTAGAACTAAGGCTTCATAGTTCCCGCCGTAACTCGTTCATCACATTTGTTTTGAGTAATGAACAAGAGAAATTTATTACAATTAAAGTTAATGATATCTATGCTTCATTCACAAATGGCGCTGTTAGAAAGTTAAAGTCTAATCAAATGGTTTCTGACTTTCGTTTAGATTCTGGCTGGCTGATGCAAGGTTTTTTTCCAATTCAGGAAAAAGAAGAGTTGTTAGATACATCTGTCATTGATGTGGTCATTCCAGTTGTCGGAGAAGATGGAAAAGTTGCTTGCGAAGTCACGGGTCGCTTGAATAAAAATCCTAACAGAAAGGCTGAGTATGCTGACTATCATCGTTTGTTGACGTTGGAGATGTCATTTTTGCTTGGAGGAAACTTTATTTATACAGAGGAGTTGAAATCTTCGTCGGCAAACCAAGGAATCTTTGGTCTTGTCCTTAGTACCTACTTTTATAAGAATATGGGATTTACTTTTGGATTTTTAGGGCAAGATTTAAAAAAAGATAATCAATCAGAAGTTGCGAAGGAAAAAGGATTAAGTGGCAATCTGAAATTGAATGAAAGAAACATCATCCTCGGTGGCGCCGCCAATTTTTTAACAGGGAGAAATTTCAGTACTTCGATTAATGGGGGACTATTATTTCACTCTCTTGAAAATAATAATGGAGGAAATGTTAAAGAGCTTCAAAGTAAAACCGGCCTATACTTAAATGGTAATTTTAATTATATCTATTACTAGTCTGATTATGTTCCTTTCCAAGGTGATTATATGATTGGTGTAGGGGCCTTAGGTAAATATATACCAAAATACTCCATTGGAAAGGCCCGTTTTGGAGGGGGGAGTATTGCTCCATATATTAACTTTTCTATCGCACTTTAATTGGGACAATTTTACTCACGTTTTTTCTATCTGATTGAAATCGCTTTTTTGAATGAGTGGCAATGCTCTTGCATTTTAAATTGAGGATGCTTACGTCCACTTTACCTCGGAGCGTAAAATGAAAGAACAAGCTAACTCAATTCCAAACAAAACGAAAACGACGGATGAAGCAATTCTTGCTCAGCCCGTGATGAACCAAACCGCCGGAGAAATCCAGAAATTCGGTACGCGCTTTCGCGTTCCATTGGGGCTGGATGATAAAGTTTGCGAGCAGAGTATCACCAATCTCAATCGCATTCTCGCCGACACCATTACGTTGCGCGATTTATATAAAAAATGTCACTGGCAAACTTCAGGTGTGACGTTCTATCAACTCCACCTGTTATTTGATAAACACTACAATGAACAGGCCGAGCTGGTCGATCTCATGGCAGAGCGAATCCAGTTACTCGGAGGAATTAGTGTCGCTATGGCAAAGGACGTTGCAGAGATGGCCCAAATTGAAACGCCACCATCAGGTAGAGAGGAAGTTCCTGCTCAAATTTCGAGATTAGTTGATGCCCATGAAGCGATTCTAAAGTTTGTTCGAAAGGCCGCTCGCCAGGCGGCAGACAATGGAGATGAAGGAACTAATGACCTTTTAGTAAGTAATGTCATTAGAACAAACGAACTGCAAACTTGGTTTGTCTCTGAGCATTTAGTGGCGCTTTCTCCAGTGGAAGCGAACCTGGCGACCTACGATAAGTCTTTTGGATACGGCGAGCCTGTCCATCCAGAGACGACAAAGTCAAAACATTAAACTTATTTACACCTCCCTAAAAGTTGTTATCATCTAATGGTCACAACTTTTAGGAGAGTTTCATGAAGAGTCTCATTATCCTTGGTCTTGCGCTATTGACCTCATCTGCCTTTGCCTGCACGGATTTTTCCGGCGACTACCGCACAGAAGAAAATACTTATTATTCAATCGAACAAAACGGCTGCGAAAGTATGTACGTGGTTGATGAAACTGGTGCTAACGAGATGGTCTTTGATGGCGTTGAAAGACTGCTTCATGAATACGATATTGAAGTTGAGGGGGCCATCCTTGCTCACGTTCAAATCTTTTTAAAAAGTGAAATGAAAGGTGAGAAATGGGTTTATTATGAAAGAGATGTGGTGACTTACAGAGGTGGTGAAGTGGAAGAAGAAAAGAAATGGGCGGAAGTCTCTTTCAATGAAGACACAGACCTGTTGACTGTTCTTCACAATCAAGATGGCTCAACTGAAACATACGTCGACGTCCGCAACAGATAATTTAGAATTTATTGTTCATAAAAAAATCATCGAGCATAACGAGTAATTGGGGATGAAACTTCATATTTAAATGAGTGGACTCCCCATGATGCTCACGCAGTCTCTGCCAGGCCTCAAAAACCGAAATCGGCTTTTCTCCAGGCTTCACTGTATTGAAATAATCAAAGCTGCTTAAGATCGACACCAGGGCCACCGGAAGCGGGAGAGTTCTGCCCGCTAGTCCCGCTGGAAAACCTGTACCATCGTAATTCTCATGGTGGTGTGTAATGATTTTTTCCATCACAGGCGTGAATGGGATGAGCTTCTTTCTTAAAAGCTCCAACGAATAAGTCACATGCTTTTTGTATTCGCTCAGTTCTTCCGGGGTGAGATCTGTTTCTTTTTTCTTGATGATTTCCTGAGAGATTTCAGAGAAGCCAATATTATGGATCATGGCCGCCAGGGCGATTTCATGGCGTGGTTCAAGCTGGCAATGGATAGAAAAAATAAGCGAGTAAATCCCGCAATTCATACTGTGGGCCAAAGTGCTCCAGCGTGGATAAGGGAGTTCGGCTAAACAGGCCGACGAACTGGGGAAACTACAAATGAGTTTTTCCAGCTGATAAACAATATCGAGACCCTTATTGTAGAGTTCAATCCCAAAAACCACCATACCGTCACTTGAAAGGTCAAAGACCTGAATCAGCCATTGGCGGAATTGGTTGCGAATTGAGGCCAAGCTTTCTGAGTAATAGAGGGCATCGCCATTTTTTCTAAGCGAAGTGAGAAACGGTGAAAGGTTAGCTTCTTCAACATAGAGATGGCGGATATTGGCCGAAAGAACTTTTTCTCGTTTTTCTTCAGAAAAAGGCACCCCCGCTGGAAGAAAAGGAAGATAGCGGTTACTTAATGAAAGGTGATGGTAAAGATCTACCGGGAAAATGGCGTTGATAGGAAGATCGCGCAGAACAATCGTTCTAAATGTTCTTTTGCGAAGAACACCAATTAAATACACCATGCGGTTAATGAGAATGGCCTTGCGATCCATGATAAGAACCGCCCCACATTTGCGGGCAAAGTCTCCTTCACGTGCCAAGAGTTTATTCACCAGAAGAATAATGGTCATTCCGTTATTGACTTGAGTTCCGTATTGAGAAAGTTCGATAAAGGGAATTTCTTCTTTGTCATCGTAGTATTTTTCGTAATAATTCTTTGATGGGTTGGTGGTCTTTGCATCAAGAATCATCACATGGATCGGGCCTTTATGAAGCTCATCCATGGCCTCTTCTGTATTGTTAACTACGATAAAAGTAGTCTCTTCACCGAAGGCCGGTGCTATGGTTGTTTTGATTTCTGGGTCGTCGGAAACGAGTAGGACATTCTGTCGCCATTCTGGTGCTTTCATTTTATTAGGATAGCGAAATTCGCAGAAGAGAAAATGAGTAAAGTCAGGTTTTTTTAAGTGCTTGTTTTATGCATCAGTTACCAGTTTGTGTCTTAGACGTCTGTTTGTAAGGTAATTAATTGTTTTTACATTTAAACAGATTGAGTCCATGATAACTCTTTAAAGCAGTCAATTACCATCTGGAGGAAAGATTTATGTCTGTGCTGTTTGATCCGATCGAATTAGGAAATTTAAAGCTGGCCAATAGAATTGTCATGGCCCCTTTAACTCGTGCGCGCGCTGGTGTGGAGAGAATTCCTAACGAGCTGATGGCCGAGTACTACGCTCAAAGAGCGAGTGCTGGACTTATTATTTCAGAGGCCACTTCAGTGACACCAATGGGAGTTGGATATGCTGACACTCCAGGGATCTGGTCGAAAGAGCAAGTTGAAGGATGGAAAAAAGTCACAGAGGCCGTTCACTTAAAAGGCGGAAGCATTGTTCTGCAATTGTGGCATGTCGGAAGAATTTCTGATCCCATTTTTTTAGATGGAAAACAACCTGTGGCCCCAAGTGCAATTAAACCAGCAGGGCATGTGAGTTTAGTGCGTCCAGTAAAAGAATATGTCGAACCAAGAGCGCTTGAGCTCTCAGAAATCCCAGGCATCGTTGAAGCCTATAGAAAGGGAGCAGAGAATGCGAAGCTTGCTGGTTTTGATGGAGTAGAAATCCACGGGGCCAATGGATACCTGCTGGATCAGTTCTTACAAGATAAAACAAACACGCGCACAGATCAGTATGGTGGGAACATTGAAAACAGAGCGCGCTTAGCTCTTGAAGTTGTCGATGCTGTCTTAACTGTATGGGATGCAGGAAACGTAGGTTACCATATTGCTCCTCGAGGAGACTCGCACGATATTGCAGATTCAAACCCAGAAGCAACATTCACTTATTTAATGAAAGAATTGAACAAGAGAAGACTGGCGTTTGTTTTTTCACGTGAGCACCAAGGTGCGGGATACTTGGGGGAAAAACTAGCAAAAGCTTTTGGTGGTCCATACATTGTTAACGAAAAACTGGATAAAGAGACCGCTGAAAAAATTATTAAAAATGGACACGCTACGGCCGTAGCTTTTGGGATGAATTATATTTCAAATCCAAAACTGGTTTTAAAGTTAAAAGAGAATCAACCTCTGACTCCCGTGAACTTTGAAACGATCTACGCTAAAGGTGCAACTGGGTATACTGATTACCTCTAAGCACTTAGTGTCTTGTACAAAATTTATTTTCATGCAAAAATGATCTCACAACGTTGAGGTCATTTTTGCTAAAAAAACTTCTTTTAATTCCGACTGCACTTTTTGTTGTCTTTCTCGCGTGTGAGATTGGAATCCGCATTTATGGATGGGCCCCATTGCCAGCAACTTATGCGGGCAAAAGCTACTCATCACTTCCTAATGGACGCCTGGAATGCATGAATCCGGAAGTCAGCAGACCTTATTTCAGTGGCGCGGGCAATAACAATCCTGGCTGCGTTTTTTACTCAATCAACAATCTTGGCTTTAGAAATAATTATCCAATAGGCCTAAAGACTCCTGATCTTAAACGAGTTGCAGTGGTTGGAGACTCTTTTACTTATGGTTTTGGTGTTCTTGAAGAGGATACATTTGAATCTAAGTTAGAGGAGATGTGGAAGCTTGAGGGAATTAAAGTAGAGGTCATCAACGCCGCAGAGCCGGCTGCAGCTTTACCTGAATCTGTCTCTTATACACATCTCCGAGCCCACGAGACGCTCAGTTAT
>CAXHHE010000103.1:0-9369 GCA_964016365.1 uncultured Bacteriovorax sp.
GATAACTGAGCGTCTCGTGGGCTCGGAGATGTGTATAAGAGACAGCTCTTGGATTGAAACGCGACTGGGTTTACCGCCATCCATTCCCTGGTCCGGGATTAGGAGTGAGAATCCTGGGAGCGATTGAACCAGAGGCCATCCGCATGGTTCAAGAGTCGGATCAAATTCTTTTTGAAGAATTGATTGAAGCAAAACTTTATCAATCCACATGGCAGGCCTTTACCGTTTTTCTTCCTATTAAAACAGTGGGAGTCAAAGGGGATGGTCGCGCGTATGAGCACGTGATTTGTCTGCGCATGGTAAATTCAAGTGATGGGATGACGGCCAACTGGTCGCACTTTCCCCATGAGTTTTTAGAAACGGTGTCTCGCCGAATCACCAATGAAGTGAAAGGTATCACCAGAGTGGTTTACGATATCACTTCAAAACCTCCGGGGACAATCGAGTGGGAGTAAGCACCAACGAAGGCATTCTACTTTTTGGACTCTTTAAGATTTTTTTGGGACTTTTTTTCCTGGCGATGTTTCTTTTTTTTAGAAGAATCAAACTCAGAAGAGAAGTTTCAAAAAAAGAAAGACTCTCTTTTTCTTTAATCCTTATTGTTTTACATTTCGGTCTTATCATCCTCAACTGGTACCTGGAGCTTCCAGGTTACAAATTCCACAGTATTCTATTTAATAGCGCTATGACCGTTCTTTTAGGAACGTACTTAGTAGATGCGTACCTTGTGGAAGGGAAAAAGGCCGACGTTTATTTTGAAATGTTTAGAAAATCCGAAATCACTCCCAGTGATATTTTTGCTCTTATCATGGGAGTGATTTTTATCGTGATTGGTATCAGAGGTATTCTTATTTAGTTATTTCTTGTCAGGTTATTCCATCACATAACGGGTCAGATCCAGATGTCCGGCTTCAGTCGGAAAATCTTTTCTGTAAACTGCATTTAATAAGTCATAGGTTTCCCAGAAATCAGGGGCCACGCGAGAGACAGCGTACTTTTTCGTCAACTCTTTATAGTCATTGATATTGCTAATTTTTAAGACCTGATTCTTGAAATTCTCCATGTCAGCTTCCTTCACTTTGAAAAACTGATTCGGATAGTAGCTGTAGAAACCAGAAAGAATCGTCAAGGTGTCTTCATTTGGGGAAAGCCTTAGAGATTCACCCAGAATCCAGGAAATGTTTTCGTGCTCACGGTTTTTCATCACCGTAAAGACTTCGACTTCTTTGTTTTCTTTTGTGACGACTAAATACGCATTCTCAGGAAAGAAAGTCGGGAAACGGAATTTTCCTTTGGGCCTTACGGCCGAAATGTCTCTTAAGTGAGAGGCAGCAGTGGTTAGAGGACCTTTTTTAGCTTCACCCAGAGGGAGCTTGACGTGTTTCCAGTTGATAAAATCGGCCGCTCCTTTGACTTCGTCTTTTAAATAACCATAAAGAACTTGTTCGACAAACTCGCTTTTAGCGTGTTTAGGATTTTTATATTTTACCTGTGTCGGAGTTTTTGTATCGAGAAGAGGGAATACGTACTTTAGCTTTGCTTCTGCTAAAAGCCCTTTGTACCATTCTTTGCGATAAGAAAGACGCGATTGTGGTGGTAGAAATGACAGGAACATTTCTTCAGCTTCCATGCGAATCAAGTCCATATAGATGCGTGTGAGCATTTGATGCGAAATATTCCCGTACACATCGAAATTCACCACCAGGTTATAAACCAGTCTTTCCATTAAAGCGTAATCCAGGAAGAAAAGGGTTTTAGGTAAATCACCTTTAAATCCCTTAATGACCACGGCATTGTCGTTGTGTCTTAAGACCGTTAGAGCAGCGTTGTTATTTTGACCATCACCATCCCACAAGTCGCTAAGGGCATAACCGTGAGGGTGATTCTTTTTTGTTTCAGAGGCACGCAATGAACGGTAGCCTTCGCGGTGCTCGACGATTTTTTTGGTCAGCCCCCAGGTGTCGGCCAGTTTTATATCACTTCCCCAAACACCCGGGAGAATTAGAAGGTCGCGGGCCTTTGCCTCAAATTCTTTTGAGAGAACCATGTTGTCAGATTCTGGCCTGATGAACATAACGTAGAATTGCTCCTGGATCGAATTGACGGCATTGCTGCCATTGCAAACAGGGCCTTTAATAAAAGTGCTGATAATGTAGTGGGCGTTGTCTAATAAAAATTGGTAACGGGCCTTCACCGGGATATCAAAAAAAGCGATAAAAGGGTTTTCAGCAACTAGGGTAGTGTATTTTTCTTCCTCGGCCTTTTTGTTAACTTCCCATTTTTCAGCGAAGAAAAGATGTTTAAATCTCTCCATCACTTTTGGAGTGAAAGAAAAAGGCATGTGCGTTTTTGCAACGATTGTCAGGTCCTGGTGCTTTAGGCAGTAGAAAAAATCCTTCATCCCGGGATTGTCGTTGGCGCGTCTTGTGGCGAGTTCTGAAATTCCTCTTTCACATTTAGTTTCAGAGCGAACCATGCGGTAGAAGTCGTTTGGTTTTTCCGGGAAGTAAATGTGAGCAAGAAAAAGGTGCTCGTATAAATAACGGCTCACCAGTTTTTCTTTTTCAGATTTTTGGTTGAAGAAATTTTCCCATTCGCGCACTTGTGAAAGTGTTTCTTTCGGAGCTGAGATGGCCTTCGGGCCCGGAGCACCGTTAGCAAGCCACGTTCCTAAAGTTGTGCGCTCTTTTTCGGTAATCGGCTGAAGTGCATAGGGCATTTTGATATTGAGACTTTCAGCAAAAAGCGCTTTTAGATTTTTTGTATTGTCGATACACGCGACACTTTCTTCAACAGTGTTGAGCGGAAGATCTCTCTGCGAAAGAGGTTTCATCCCCAGCATTAAGTAAAAAAGGTTTTCATCCAAATCGCGTGATGTATTGGTGTCGTAGAAGCCAAGCTTTCTCCAATCAATAAGATTTTTTCCATCAATTCCCGGGCGAGTTGGAGGGACGCTGTCGATGCGAGTGCCGTCGTAGACATTCTTATGATGAGCTCCACGCGAGAAGTTGTCATAGTTTTGCAGGTTCACCTGGCATGGTCCATTGAGACAGCTGTGGCAAGCGATGCAACGGTTATCGAAAATGGGTTGAATCTCTTTGCGGTAATCCTGAGCAAAGGCCAGGGATGAATAGAGTGAAAGCAGGGTGAAAACAATCTTCATGAAAATCTCCTAGGAGATCATGATAAAAGAAAGCTTTTCATAAAAGAAGAAAAAATGCGCAGAGTTAGTCAAATAGAGACAATTGTGGCTTTACCGATTCTTTTGCTGAGATGATTTCCCTTGTCTCGTGAAGGAGAACCTCACGTTTTGAAAAAGAGTCTTTAAAAGTCTCGATAACAAAAAAACTCATTTCTGGATACTTTCTCTTCAAGTCGCGCATCTCTTCGGTAATCAGCTCAACGTTTTTATGGTCGTCGTCGCTCATTCCAAAGCGGTGGAAAGGCGAGTAGCCATATTGATTGATGGCCTTCTCAACACTGGCGCGAATCGCGTGTTTTTTTAATTCAGCGACACTTTGTTTGAAGTGAATATCCCCCAAGTCTTTTCGGACTTCAGGGTTAGAAACCGGGTAAATACTGTGATAGTTCGGGCTGTGTGGCAGGTACCCTGCCTTAACCATCTGGTCAACACCTTCGATGATAGTCGTCGGGTGGTGTCCTCTGGCCGTGATTAATGAAACCGGACGCTCATTGTAAGTAGCATGATAGAAATACTCCCAAGATGGAGCTTTCCAGTGAGTGTCGACTTCTTTGAGGGCCTTTAAAACGTCTTCGACGAAACCTTGTTTTTTTCCCGCTTTCACTTCAATCGGGTTTAAGTCCTTATCGCGGAAATGGCGGAAAGACCCATGGGCATCGTTGAAGTCCATATAGTAATCAGCATAGGGGCCGGAAATACCGATGTGTTTATTCTCGTGAGCGAATTCACCACTTGAGAGTGAAACTTCAGCTCCGGTTTTTTTGTGAAAAATAATGATGGGAGTAGAAAGAAAAGCGACGTTGTCGTCGAAATCGAAAAAGTAGAACGATCTTCCACCTAAGTGGAAATTTCTGTCCTGCTCTCTGGGCACGTCGAAGTTGAAACTCAACTGGCCTGGAAGCTGGGGAGAAGGTTGTCTCGTATTTTTTCTTTTCATAAAAACTACAAGTCCGTAATCATTCTCGAGAGCTCAATTAAATCCGAAGGGTAATCACCTACATTGATTCTCTCATTATTTTTCTTTTTTACCTGAATTAAATTCGTAAGGCAAAGAGCGCGTACAGGAGTCGGGCGTTCTGCATTTTTGGCACATCTTTCATAGAAAGGGGCCACCACTCGCTCGTAAGACTCATGCACTTTTAAAACTTCTTTGAGTAGTCCCAAATCCTTTCCCGCCTGGATAACTGGAGCAGGAGTGCGGTGAAGGGCCCCCGGGGGAAGTTTTCTGATATCAGAAACCTTAGGAAGTTTATTTTCTGTTTCAAGGACCAGGCCCTTAAAATCTTCTTCAGTCATTTCGTTGATTTCAGCTTCAGTGTAAAAGCGCTCTTGTCCAAGAACTGTGTCATCGAAGTCTTTTCTTTCGACCATTTCTTCTTGTTTTTTAAGGTTTTGAGACATGACTTCTTTAAGAGTTTTTGGTTTAGAGGCCACGCCTGTTTCCTCAGTAGACTCAGTCGTCAACTGACTTTTCATATCATTTGCCAGCTCTTTTTCAGGAGACTTTTTGTATAAAGCGAACCCCACTGCAATAGCGAGGGCACCTAGGATGAAAAGAAGGGTTCGTAACCCACGGACTTTCATAGTCTCTCCATAAAAACGATCGAATTATTAAGTAGTTTACGCTAAAAGTCGAATACCCTCAAGAACCCCTCTGAGACCGTGTAAAATTGACTTAAAATACAATTCAAAAAGCGTATTAAAAATGCTTAAATTTAAGGACATACACACACCTCTAAGGAGCCTAGGATTATGTCCTTTTTAGAGACCCACAAAGACAGTTTCGTGCACCTGCATTTGCACACCCAATACTCACTTCTGGACGGAGCGATCCGTTTAAAAGATTTAATCAAAAGAGCACAAGAACTTGGAGTTCCAGCGATCGCGCAAACCGATCACGGCAACATGTTCGGTGCGATTGATTTCTACACTCAATGTAAAGCTGCCGGCATTAAACCAATTCTTGGATCTGAAATTTATTTCACTCCTGGATCGCGTTTTGAAAAAGGCGCCCTCAAAAAGCAGAAGGTCGTTGGATCTCAGGATGAGATGGAGTCTCGCCACCAGATTCACCACTTGATTCTTTTATGTAAAAACGAAACGGGATACCAAAACCTCTGTAAGCTTCTTTCTCGCGCTTACATGGAAGGTTTTTATTACAAGCCTCGCGCAGACTATGAACTTCTTCGCGAATTTTCTGAAGGGCTAATCTGTACGACGGCCTGCCTAAAGGGAGAAGTGGGATACAACTTCTTTACGGATCAAGACGACCGCGCGATTAAGGCCATCGAAAAATTAAGAGACCTCTTTGGCGAAGATTTCTATTTAGAGATTCAGGAAAACGGAATTCCGGAACAGATTCCTGTTAACAAAAAAATTATTGAATACGCCCGCGCTAATAACGTCAACCTTGTTGCAACTAACGACTGTCACTACCTGACTCGCGAAGATGCGGCCGCTCAGGAAGTTCTTCTGTGCGTGCAGACTGGTAAGACGTTAATGGATGAGCAGCGTATGAAGCTGACGACGAATGAATTCTTCTACAAGTCTCCACAAGAGATGAGAGAGGCTTTCCATTACGCTCCGGATGCTTGTGACAACACTCTAAGAATCGCCGATAAGTGTAACGTTAAGTTCAACTGGAAAGATGAAAAAGGAAATCAGATTTACCATCTTCCAGATTATCCAATTGAAACTGATGAGACGGCTCCTGATTACTTCGCTCGCCAGGCGAGAGAAGGTTTAGAGAAGCGTTTTAACGGTCCACACTTTATCAAACTCCGCGCTCAGGAAAACTGGGAAAGCGAAGTTAAGCCAAAATACTTAGAACGCCTTGAAGAAGAACTTGGGATGATTATTAAAATGGGATTCCCAGGATACTTCCTGATCGTATCGGACTTCATCAAGTGGGCCAAGACTCACGGATGCCCGGTAGGTCCAGGACGTGGTTCGGGAGCGGGATCGATTGTTGCTTATGCATTAGACATCACCAACGTTGACCCGATTCCATTCAACTTACTCTTTGAGAGATTCATCAACCCTGAACGTATTTCGATGCCGGACTTCGACGTCGACTTCTGTCAGGATAACCGCTACAGAGTTATTGAGTACGTTACTCAAAAATACGGTGAAGAGCGCGTAGGGCAGATTATTACTTTCGGTAAGCTTCAAGCGAAGGCCGTTATCAAAGACGTCTCTCGCGTTTTTGGTCTGACATTCGGTGAAGCCGATGTCATTTCAAAACTCATCCCTGAAGAATTGAAGATGACAATCGACAAAGCGATGGAGATGGAGCCAAAGCTTGGCGAGTTGATGGAGAGCGATCCACGCGTAAAACAAGTTATCAATATTTCCCGCCGCCTCGAAGGGCTTCTTCGCCACGCTTCGATTCACGCTGCGGGAGTTATCATTACCAACCTTCCACTCGTGACTTACTGTCCACTGTTTAAAGGGCGCGAAGGTGAAAAGGTTATTCAGTTTGATAAGGACTTCTCGGAAAAAATCGGTCTGGTAAAATTCGACTTCTTAGGTCTTAAAACCCTGACGGTTATTGAGAGTGCTTCAAACTTCATCAGACGTGATAAAGATGCGGCCTTCGATATTGAAAACATCGATCTTGAAGACCCAAAAGTTTATGAGTTCATCTCAAAAGGTGAAACGATTGGAGTCTTCCAGTTAGAATCCTCGGGGATGATCGACCTGTGTAAGCGTATTGCTCCAGGGTCTATCGACGATATTTCTTCTATCAACGCCCTATACCGCCCAGGTCCACTTGAATCTGGTATCGTGGATGAGTTCATTGAAATCAAACACGGAAGACAAAAAACTCACTACCCATTCCAGAGTCTTGAGCCGGTTCTAAAAGATACGTACGGAGTTATTATCTATCAAGAGCAGGTAATGAACGTTGCCCGTATTGTTGCCGGATACTCACTCGGACAAGCGGACATGCTTCGTCGTGCGATGGGGAAAAAGAAAGCTGATGAGATGGCCCACCACCGTCAGATTTTCATGAAAGGGGCCGAAGAGCGCGGTTACGATTTAAAAGTAGCAAGTGAGCTTTTCGACAAAATGGAAAAATTCGCGGAATACGGATTCAACAAATCCCACGCCGTTGCTTACTCAGTTATTTCGTACCAGACTGCGTGGCTTAAATACTATTATCCAGCACAATTCTTTGCGGCCCTTCTTTCAACAGAACTTGGGTCAATGGATAAGATCACTCAGTATATCAACGATGCTAAACACTTTAACATCGAAGTTCTTCCTCCAGATGTAAACGAGTCTCTATGGCCGTTTAACGTTGTTGGAACAAACATCCGTTTTGGTATGGGAGCAGTGAAGAACGTCGGCCAAAACGCCGTAGAAGAAATCGTGCGTGAAAGAACAGAAAACGGACCATTCAAAGGGTTTCTTGATTTCTGTGAACGAATCAACTTAAAAATTGTAAACACTCGCGTGTTTGAATCGCTGATTAAAGTAGGAGCTTTTGATAGCATCGAAAAGTTAAACAGAAAGACACTTCTGGAAAACCTGGAAATGATCCTGGCCTACTGTAAAAAGCGCCAGGAAGAGGCTTCTCTTGGGCTCGTTTCTCTTTTTGATTTAGGTGGAGAGTCAATGTCTCAGACAGCTGAATCAAACTTAGATATTCAGGAAGTAAGAGACTTCGATGACCTGGAAAAACTTAACCACGAAGCGGAGTTGATGGGGATCTACATCTCTGGGCACCCGCTTGATCGTTATAAAAACTTAATGAAAGAGCTCTCAACAATGCCAATTGGTCATGTTCAGGACATCCTGGGCTCTGACCAAAAACGCACGATGACTCTTGCTGGGAAAATCTCTGGCCGCAAAAACATCCTGACGAAAAAAGGGGACAAAATGTGTTTTGCGACCCTGGAAGATTTAGACGCGAAGATTGAATGTATCGTCTTCCCGAAAGTGTTTGCAGAATACGAAATGATTTTAAGCAGTGATGAACCGGTTCTGGTGGAAGGTTTTGTCAACCTTCAGGAAAATCCAAGAAAGATCTTCGCTGATAAAATTTTAAAGCTTAAAGAGCATTCAGAAAATAAGATCACTGGTGTACGTATCAACGTCGACCTTTCTGATCTGACAGAGATGAAGCTCAATAAACTTCGCCAGGTTCTTCTTTCTTACCGTGGAGCGACTCCAATGCACATGATCTTTGAAGGTCCGGGGGGAAAGGCTAGACTACCGTTAGGGGAAGAATTTTTAATTAATCCAACGCCACAGATGGCCCATCAGATTAATGAAGTGTTTAACCGCGACGCTGTTAAGTTCATTATCGATGGAAGACTAGAGGATGTTCATGCTCAATAAAAGCATTGCCCTGTTTCTCCTTGTTTTATGTTTTTCTTTTAATACCTATGCAGAAGAAGTAAGTGTGGCCTTAAAAAAGGACACACTTGTTTCAACTGACCCAGCTGTCAAAGTTCCAGTTCTGATGCTTATGACGTTAAATGGTTACCGTCAGGCCTTGACTAAAGAGCTGATTGCCAGAGACCTTGATTCAGATAAATTCTGGGCGAAACTCGAAGAAAAAAAGCTTACAGATGATCAGGAAATTGAACTTTTAAAACCAATCTTTTTAAATGTGGCGATGTTAAGCCAACCGGCCAATCCTACAGATGAATTTGAGCGTTCTGTGTTTAAGTACGATCTGGATAAGGCCCGGGTCGATGCTCTTTTTAATGAGTACCTTTCAAATCTTCCGGATGTGACAATTAAGACTTTTTATATTCGTCCGGATATCAGAATTGACGATTCAATGAGCTGGAGTGACGTGGGGGTCAGTAAGGCCGAAAATTTCTCAGGTGTTATTGTTGAATCGTGGAAGAAGTGGGCGAGCACTCAGTTTAAAAATTTTGGCAATGTGGTGGTTTTAGATAAAGACCTGACACAAATTCCTTCTAACATGAATGCCGAGTCTGTAACTCTTAAATGGAACTCGCTGCTTAAGCGTGCTGAGGTTTTCCAGGACAGAAAGAGTGCTCGTTTTGAACTGACAGCGCAGTACCTGTTAGTGAATACAAAAACAAATCAGACTCTCGTTGGTTTTGATTTCCCGACACAAAAAAGAGAATTCACCGTTTATAATCCAAAAGATTGAAGTTCTAACTTAGCGAGCTTGGTTTATAACC
>CAXHHE010000104.1:0-9359 GCA_964016365.1 uncultured Bacteriovorax sp.
AGATAACTGAGCGTCTCGTGGGCTCGGAGATGTGTATAAGAGACAGCATCTCCCGTTCTTCGCGTGTTTCCTAAAAATGATGTACTGGCCTCGATTGGAGCTTCTAGCGGTGATGTCCTTGACTCAGTAGAGATTGCTCTGGGTGGAAAGGAAGTTGGAGTTCTTTATGAAGAGAATAAAAAGTTTCCAATTATTGTCAGACTCTCTGAAAATGAGCGCAGTGACTTAGATGTTATTAAAAAAATCCCGGTGGGAATTTCTGAATCTTTAAGTGTGCCTCTAAATCAAGTTGCCCAGACTGAATTTTCTGAAACTTATGGAAGTATCACTCGTGAAGATTCTAACAGAAGATCAGCTGTTCTGGTTAACTTGCGCGGAAGAGACACTGAGAGCTTTGTTCACGAAGCGCGTGCTTTAGTAGACGAAAAAATTAAACTTCCAGATGGCTATTATTTTAAATGGGGTGGAAACTTTGAAAACCTTCAGGTCGCAAAATCGCGCCTGCTTCTTCTAACTCCACTTGCCCTAGGTCTGGTGCTTATGATGATCTATGCGGCCTTTGGAAATGTGAAGGAGACGTTCCTTGTTTTCTCATGTGTGCCGATGGCACTGGTTGGAGGGGTAATTGGCCTTATTGCCAATTCATTGCCATTTAGTATTTCAGCAGGAGTTGGCTTCATTGCTCTTTCGGGGATTGCCGTTTTAAACGGAGTCGTACTGGTTAACTTTTTTAATCAGTTAAAGAGAGAAGGTCTTATCGGTGTTGAGATCCTGCGTACAGGTGCAATGGTTAGGCTTCGTCCAGTTCTTATGACTGCGATGGTTGCGGTTTTTGGTTTTCTTCCAATGATGCTCTCTACTGGAGTTGGTGCCGAAGTGCAAAGACCTCTGGCAAGTGTTGTTATTGGAGGAATCATTTCTTCAACTCTTTTAACTCTTGTTGTTGTTCCATCTTTATATGGGGCCTTTATTTTAAAACTAAAACCTTCCCACCGCGAGCACTCCTCGTCAACGGTGGGGGAAACAGCGGGGTACGAGGTTTAGGCCTCGTACCTTTTATGAATTAATTTTTATTAAGGAGACTAATATGTTTAAACATTCTGCATTTTTTCTAACGACTCTTGTTTTTTCATTTAATGCTTACTCTTTTCATGCGGTTTCTGAAATTCTGCCAAGTGGAAAACTTTTAATCTGTCAGGATTTTAATCAAATTAAAAAAGGTGGGATCGTTGAAGTTTACGAACGCTTTAGAACTGATACAGACCGCAATGTGAAAATGGTTAAAATGCGCGAGATTACTTTGCCCAAAGCAGGAGAGAAAGTTAAGTTGACTCACAGTGATTTTCATCAAGTTGGCACGACGTCGGTCAATGAGTATCATACTGAAGAATCTGGTTCAGCGACTATTGTCTCAAGCGAGACACTGTTGGGCGAAAAACGTCTTGTAAGAAAAGCTCCGGATGAGAGAGCGCGTCCAAATTTTAATCAGACCTATGAACTGACTAAAAAAGATATTGAGCTCATTGAGCAAAAATGTCTTGTGGCCATCCCGGATAACGGTCTTAATGTTGATGAGCTAAAAAAAGTAAGTTGGTAAAAAAAAAATAATGGCCGGGAAACCGGCCTTTTTTATGCTGACTGTTTAACATCTTTTTTTTGCTTTCTTGGAATCTCAATTGTGAATGTTGTATTTTTACATGATGGATCGTAGTAGAACTTGCCCTGATGGCTTTCTATAATCCCACGAGAGATAGAGAGCCCAAGCCCTGTGCCTTTTCCAAATTCTTTAGTTGTAAAAAATGGTTCCATAATCTTCATTTGAATATCAGATGAAATCCCAAAACCACTGTCAGATGTTCGGATGATGATATATTCCTTATCCTTGGATTCTGAGATATTCATTTTTATCCATTTTTCATCCAGCGATGAAATAGCATGAACAGAATTATTGATAAGATTAATGAGAACCTGAGTTAGCTGAGGAGCACGGGCCTCAAGTTCAAGTGATAAATTTTCAGGGCACTCGATACTGAATTTAATATCTGAAGTTCTGAGTCTTTCTTCACAGAGAAATTGTGCATCTTCTATAATACTGGCCAGACTGATCAGGTTCATAGGGTCTAAGTCCGCATTGCGGGAAATATTTTTTAAACCCTTGATGATTTTGGCAATTCTCTCAGCAGTCTCATTAATCTGAGTGATGCTCTTTAAAAAAGCAGGCTGATTATATTCATTTGCTAAGATTTGGTTTTTTAATTTACTCGAGCGAGAGATAATGACAGTTAACGGATTGTTAATCTCATGGGCCATATTGCCGGCAAGCTCTCCGAGTTCAGAGAATTTTGAACTCTTCGCAATTGTTAGGTTTTGCTGGGAGATAAGCGCTTCATTGCGTTTTCGTTCTGTAATATCACGGGCCATGATTAAAAAGTGAGAGACTTCGCCATGGCAATTGAACTTGGGAGAAATAACTGACTCATAATGAGCTTCAACGCCATTTAGGTGAGACGTTGACTCAAACTTCACGCTTCTTTTATGGGCGATAACTCTAAGAAAATTTTCAATTGTCACCGGGATAAGAGAAGACGAGATGATTTTTTTAACCGGCCTTCCAATGATCTGCTGGGCATCGACATTGACCTTTTGACAAAAGGCCGGATTGACAGCTTCTAGCGGCCATTTTCTCTCTTGATCAACTCGCACTATTCCCATCATATCCGTAGAGTCGTTAAAAAAAATGTGGGCCCATTCTTCAGAGGTTTTTAATTCCTCTTGAGTCTTATGCAGAAGTTTACTTTCAAGCCTTAAACTGAGAAGGTGTTCTGATTGGCGGGCGAGTCTTAGAAGGGCCTGCTTTTGATCATCACTTAGCGTTTTTGGTTGAGTGTCGATAATACAAAGAGTTCCTAAGTTGCAGCCGTTTTTTGCTTTTAATGGAACACCAGCATAGAAGCGGATTTTTATACCGCTCGTGACTAAAGGATTATTCTTGAACCTCTCATCGAGCAGAGGATTTTCAACGAGGAAGAGATTATCTTGTTTTATAGTATGGTCGCAAAAGGCCACTTCTCTGGGGGTTTGGTTCATTTCAAGACCGATCTTGGATTTGAACCACTGACGGTCATTATCGACGAAACTAATAAGGGAAATAGGAGCATTACAAATTGATGCCGCAAGAAAAGTGATATCGTCGTAACACTCTTCTTTTTCAGTATCCAGGATTTCTAGTTCATGGAGACTCTCTATCCTTGTCTTTTCATCTTTTACATCAGTCATACGCAATTCTTCTCGGCATATGTAGAGATTTTGAGATTAAGATAATATTAATTTTTTACCGGGCACCAAAAATGCCCGGTAAGCTATTGAATTATACCTTATGCATATTGTGTGGATGATGATGGTAGCTGTCTTCGCGGTGAATGACATAACCGTAATAACCACCGGCAATGGCAAAGATCCCATGGGCAAAGATTTCAAAGCCAAATAATGGCCAGTAACCAAAAAGGGTATTAGTCATGGGGATTATCCCCAGGATGGCGAGTGCACCCATAACCCAGTAAACAACTTTGGCATAAATAATCGAGTAGTGAGTGCTGCTACTTTTTGAGAAGTAACAAGCAATACCGGCAACCCCAAAGAGAATCAGGGCAACTTTATTGAAAATATTGAGTGGGAATACATCAAGAAACATTCCGTAGCTGGTGTTGACTTTTATCAGAGGAAGACCCTCTGTTACATTTAATGTGGGGACAAAGGCGATTAGCCCCATCATCATCATTACAAGTCCTGCAATCAGGGCAAAATTTCTGGTTTGTAGATTGTTTGTCATAATTATCTCCTTGATAAAAACCTCAAGAAGATAACGTGCAAGTTTTGGGCTAGATTAACTTAGTTCTTTTCTAATGTATTTTGGGTCGCTTGGTTCTCTTTCACATTCTTGTTTACTTCCAAGAGTTGAAAGACCATCTTTATCGCTCATTAACAGATAAGTCCCAAGATCAGTGTCGAGAAGGATGTAGGTATTATTAATCTTTTTTGTTTTCTTATTTCCAGTAGAAATTTTGTACATCAAACTTGCCGTCGCTCCATATTCCATGGCTGCAAACTCAAAAACCTCATCACGGAACTGACCTGTCAGGTGCCCTGACTCAATAACATCCTCTGTGAGTTTTGAAACAACAAGCTTGCCTGTTTCAGTATTATAAAAACGAAGAAGGGCGCTTTCATTTTTTACGATAAATTCTATCTGGGCCGGGATACCACCACAAACAAGGACATTAATGTCATCACCAGCGGCATAAGCTGAGCTTAGAGTTAAAGACATCATAACTGCCAGGAGAGTTGCCTTCATAGGTAATCCTTTTTTATAGTTTATAGGATCTATTTAAAGGCATTTTTTGTTTGGAGGACAGCCCTCAGAGTAATTCCTACAAGGCCGTCAAAACTTTTGACACTTCTAACAGGCTATTGTCCCTGATTACCAGTGAAAAAGAGGTGGGAAGGCAGTAAGTTCAAAGGCCTTTCTTTATGGACTTTTGTCATCAGGTTTTTTTCCTTGATGGCCTTCCAGATGCACTCACCGGGAAGTGAGTCCTTTCCATCTACTAAATGGATGTAGTCCCGGAAGACTTCTTCTTTGGATTCATCGTAAATTCCAGTGCAATCGGCGTAGGGAAATTTTTTGTGGGAGAAAGTAAAAAGAATATTTTTACGTCTTTCCTCCTGAGCATTAACTTGTTCTGAATTTTGAAGAAAGCTTTTTTCTAACTCACTCCCTGCATTTTTCTTAAAGTAAACCATCGGTTGAACGACGCTTAGAAAGTTTATTCCGAAGGACTGGGAGATGTGATTCATGATCTCCATATTTTGGGTATAGGCCCAGAGGCGCAGCTCTTCGGTCTGATTGGCAGGAGGACTGGCAAAGCCACTATCCGCAAAATCTCTTTTTTTGATGTCTTCAGTAAAAAGGTCGCGGTAGATCTGACTGGCAAGAAGAATGCTATGGAAAAAAGGATACTCTCTTACGCTTTGTCCTTCCCACACTTTTTTCTCATAAAGAGAAAAGCGGTGAGGGTAATTCACTCTTGGGTCAACGACAGCAAAGACATCATTGCCTCCGCCATAGTGAATGACGAGGTCGGGATCATATTCGATCACATCTGTGACGAGTCTGACTAAATCCTGCTGGCTGACTGATGAAGCAATTCCAAAATTGTAGGCCTTAAGATTTTTACCGATAGATTCTTTATGAGCGGCCTCTTCAATATATCTGGGGATATCGACTTTATTGAAATGAACTGTCGAGCCTCCAAGAACGATCACCCTGAATTCATCAGAGGGTTTTGGTAGAGCTGGCAAATGCCCGCGGTAGCCTAATTCATTATGAACATCATTGTAGATAGGAGACCCTGGTCGCCCTGTGGCCATGACGTAGGGACGGGGAACATGATTGTCGTCGGTAAGCATCCAGGCGTCTTTTAAAACCTTTTCACGCACAAAAGTCCGGTAGATGATTTCTGCGCTCGTCAGACATAAAACAGCAGAGACAAGCACCATAAAGGTGCGCGCGAGAATGCGTTCTATCTTCTGATTAGAGTCATGCATGGATTTATTCTAACAAAGACTAGGATGCTTTAATAGGCAAGATCTTGGAAATTTTCTGTAAAAAGATGTCTTCATCAAAAGGCTTAATCAAAAAGTTTCTGACACCATGGTGAGTGGCAATAGTGAAGATGTCTTTATCCATTGATCCAGACATCGCAAGCACTTTATCAACGCTGTTGATGTTGAGTTTATCGGCCTCAAACTCGGTCAATAGGTCGTAACCTGTTTTTCTGGGCATAACCATATCCAGAAGAATGAGATCAAATTTTTGGTTTCTAAGTTTGGCCACAGCGCTCTGGCCATCGTGAACAACGATCATATTTTTTATGGAATCCATTCGCCCGATATAGGCCTTGATCAAATCACAGATCTCCTCATCGTCATCAACCAAAAGGATACTGTACTGAGCGTATCGATTAAGTATTTCCATAGGTACTTCATTGTAAAATGGCCATTGGGATTAAGAGAAAAATTCTAGTTTGCTTATTCTTAATCTAATAATATTGCGAAGTTTGCCACTGTAAAGAGAGATCATTTATGCCAACATTTCATGCAGATGAACGCTTGTATAACTGACTAAAGCTCTTTGTTTCAACATTCTTGTTGAAGTGCCGTTAAGGCTCCTAAGGGAGGCGTCGTGCTATCAAAAATCCTTACAACCATCTGTCTTTCACTTTTTCTTTCCTCATATGCCTGGTCCCAGACGCCGAAGCACTTTGTGTTTTTAGTCCATGGAATTGGTGCAAGTCCTTCGACTTTTGGAAAGATGACTGAAACTTTAAAAAGAGAATCGCAGGCATTTGACCCACACACGGACTGGCAATTTATTAACTTTGCCTATCAAACTGGAAGTGCCACTAAAGATGTGGCCATCTTTTCTAAGGAGCTGAGCGATTATATTGCTGAGTCTTTTAAAAATGCCGGAGGCCTGAATCCTGAGGATAAATTTTCTCTGGTGATGCACTCACAGGGAGGATTAATCGGGCTTAACTTTCTTCTTAAGTCTTTCATGGGAGAGAGTAACTATCATCCTGAATTAAAACATCACCTGGATGCATTTGTAACTATGGGGACTCCTTATTGGGGAGCAAAGATTGCGATTTTTGCTAACCGTATGTTGCCGATTCTCTCTTACCTGCGCATTCCACTCTCGGAGAAATTTGGTGTTGAAGAATTAAAAGATATGGAGCTTGCTTCTGATTTTACCGCTCAAATGCGTGAGACTCTTATCGACCCTAAAAATCAGGAAGTGGTCAGAGAAATTACGTCTCAAGGTCGTTTTTTGGTTTTTGCGGGAGTGACAGAACGACTTAATTTACTGGCCCCTTTTGTAACGGGAAAAAACCGTTACGAAGACGATACGGCCGTGCCGATTCCTTCTTCAAAATTAGATTTCATTTATTACAAAGACCCGGAATTCTACAATGATTACGTTACGGCCAACGAATTTAATGAAACTCATATGGTAGAAGCAGAAAACAATATTGTAGTGAATGCTTTTCATGCTTCGCCTTTTCCTCAAAACTCGAAATATCCGGGGATTGCTAAGGTTCCTGATCGTTGCGCCAATATCAGCTACAGAGACTGTGATCATCCGACATACCCAATGTTAGTAGAGCATCTTTTTAAATTGCAGCGAGGGCCGGCCTTTGTCCGCGACCTGACAAGCTTTGCGATTGATTTGAAGATCAATTTAAAAGGAAAGAGTATCGATCGCAAAAAAATGTCGATTGCTTTTAAGGGACTTACGACTGGACTTAAGATTGGCAAAGATATTGAGCTCTACAATAAAGTCAGCCGCTGGAGCGATGATGGGGATTTCCGCCTTTATCATACGGGCTACATTGATTCTAAAAAGACCACATCGACCGTTGGAAGAGTGGAGATGATTATCAGTGCTCCAGGATTTAAAGACCGCACAGTGATTGTGCCGGTCAAGAGTGCACAAAGCACGTTTATTGAACTCAACTGGTAATTCACTTGAAACTAGGCCGCCCAAAATTAACATTGAGAATGCAGACTTTTATTGAAAAAGGGCTAGATCATCAACCTTTCTGGGATGTTTGCTGTGATCACGGTTATGTGGGAATTGGTGCTCTATACACCAAGCGCTTTTCTCACGTGCATTTTGTCGATCAAGTGCCTCACATCATGCACAGGCTGGATCAACTGATTAAGCAATCACCTGAATTTGAAGAGGACTTTCCTTATAGCTTGCACACTCTTTCCGGAGAGTTGATAGAAGAAGAGATTAATGGGACATTTCTTATTGCTGGAGTCGGAGGGATGACGATTAAGAATATTCTTTCTGCTTCTCTAAAAAAAGAAACGTTAAAAGCAGAGCGTCTGTTGTTGTCACCTCATACAGATGAGGCGCTCATGAGTGCTTATATTTTGAGTGATGATTTTAAACGTTTTTATTCAATCAAAGAGAGATTGATGCTTTTAGATGGTAAAAAACACCGCCCGCTTTATATTCTCGATAAGAATTAGACTTCAATAAATTCATCATAAGAGTTTTCAATAAATTTTATCAGTCCCACGATACGCTCCATCTCCAGAGGTTTTTTTAGCAAGTCTAGTGCCCCTCTTTTAATGGCCTCTTCACGTGTAATGTCGGCCTGGCCTGTAACCAGGATAACGTAAGGGATGACTCGGTCAATTTTTCTAAGCTCATCTAAAAGAAAGAGACCTCCACCATCTGGCATGCGGATATCACTGATAACAAATTCAATTTTTTTATCTTTCACCATTTCCAGTGCCTCTTTCCCATTTTGGGCCTCGATGGTGTTGTAACCTTCAAGTTTTAAGTAAGCACAGATGGCCTCGCGGATATCGATATCATCATCAACCACCAGGATTGACTTTCTTTCTTTGAGCAGGAGCTTAATTGTAAAACAGGTGTTTTGATAATGGTCATCATAATAGATTTCTCCACCATGCTTTGTGATCACTTCATAAGCAAAACTTAACCCAAGCCCCGTGCCCTTTCCAACGTCTTTCGTGGTGAAAAAAGGTTGGAACATGCGATCGGCAATGGCCCGGTCAATCCCTTCACCAGAATCTATGAAATGCAGGAAGTACCATTTTTTATTTTGAGACGCCTCAATCTTAATCCATTTATCCGTGCGTTTTTCTAAGGCATCAAAAGAGTTGTTAAGCAAAATCAAAAAAACCTGAGAGAGTTGGATCTGATAACAATTGAGGTGAGTCTGGAAATAGGGGGCATTCAGGTCACAGATTAAATCGATATTGTGATTGCGGATCTTTTCTTCGCACAGGTTTAAGATGTTTTCCAGCAAGTCGCGCATAACGGTGTCTTTTTTCTCTTCATTGGAGGCGTCTTTAGAAATATCCTTTAGTCCCTGAATCACGTTAGAGATTTTATCAACTGTCCCTATGATGGATTTCGTATTCTTTAGGAAAAGTTCACTGTCGGGAATCCCGCGCTCGATCATCTTTTCCATGATGCGGGTTTTGGTGTGGATGACAGTCAGAGGATTATTGATCTCATGAGCAATACCGCCGGCCATTTCGCCGAGAGCTGCCATCTTTGAACTATTGATAGCCGAGACCTTTTGCATTTCAATCTTTTTTTCCTGCTCACTGATTTTTCGTTCTTTTTCTACATTGAGGTGCCTGATCTTTTTGACCATGCGGTTAATGGAGTCTTCAAGAAGATCAATCTCATCTTTATATTTATTTTTCCGCTCTATGTGCAGGAGGTTCTCATCGACACTGTTTAAATTCTGTCT
>CAXHHE010000105.1:0-9335 GCA_964016365.1 uncultured Bacteriovorax sp.
AGATAACTGAGCGTCTCGTGGGCTCGGAGATGTGTATAAGAGACAGCCGGAACAGTTGAGCGAGTAATTAAAAAAGTTCATTCACTCACTGGGATTTCGATGAACGAGCAGAAGAAAACGATGCTGCAAAGTCGTATGCGTAGACGCATGCGCGATCTTAACATTGGCTCTTATGAAGCTTATATGGATTACCTGGATAAAACTCCGGGAGAGACGCAGAACTTCATCAACATCATGACGACAAATGAGACTTTTTTCTTCAGGACTCCAAGAGTTTGGGAGCATTTTCAAAAAGAGTTTCTTCCAGAGTGGTTTGCCAAAAATCTGAACGGGACACTAAAAGTCTGGTCGGCAGCTTCTTCATCGGGAGAAGAGGCCTACAGCATTGGCATTTCCTGTAATGAATTTAAGCTTAAAAACCCTTCGTTTGATTTTAAGATCATGGGGAGTGATATTTCCAGCGAAGTGCTACAGGAAGCAATGGATGGGACTTATCCGGAAAAATCGATTGAATTTGTGAGAAGAAGCCAGCCTGAATTGTTTGCGAAATATTTTACAGAGAAAGATGAAAATCTTTTTGCTGTATCAGCTGAAATAAAAAAGAAGGTGCAGTTTCATCCTCACAATCTTTTTACAGTAAAAAAAGAAATGTTTGACATTATTTTCTTGAGAAACGTCCTGATCTACTTTACCGGGGAAGACCAGGAGAAAGTATTAAAGAATGTGGCCAGAAGCCTAAAGGAAGAGGGCACTCTTATGATCGGGGAGTCAGAGTCACTTAATAGACTCGATACCCCTTATGAATTTAAAACAGCATGTGTGTATAAACTGCCAAAAAAGGCATAAAGGCAATATGAACGAGATACATGTAAAAATTGCTGAATTGAAGACGGGAAAGAGTGGAGACATTCTTCGCGCTACACTCGGCTCATGTGTCGGAATTGCCTTTGTCTGGAAAGAAAAAGATCTTTGTGGACTGGCCCACTGCTTTTTGCCAGAGACTGAAACAGAGGCCCATCTTCCTGGCGGAAAGTATGTTAACCAGGCGATTCTCAACCTGATGAAGGTCATGGGAATTAAAAAAGAAAATATCAAAGAGATTGATGTTTATCTTGCTGGCGGTGGCAATATGATGAATAAGCTGTTTAAGTTAAACCGTTCACAGGTCGGACAGTTTAATGCAGAGGCGGCCCATAAGTATCTTGCGTTTCACGGCTTTAAAATTAAGGGTGAGATGATGGGATCAAATACCGGCAGTCGAATTTCTGTCGATTGTACCAGCAAGGAAGTAGAGTTTACTGTTTTAGAAGAGATAAATAATTATGCATGGAAAGCGAGTTGACGGGATCGTTATGAAGCAATCATCAACAAACATTTATACATCTTTTCATCTAGATAAAACAGAGATGGCCATTGATGTAAAAGCAGTCCAGGAAGTCGTAAACTTCCCGGAGAGAATTATTCCGATGCCGCTGGCTCCGGATTTTCTTCTCGGAATCTTTAATCTTCGAGGGATGATCATTCCCATTATTAACTTGAAGGCCCTTTTAAAATACCCGGATACAGAGGTTAACTCTTCTCAGAAAGTGGCCATAGTTGAAATTGAAAGCGCCAAAGTTGGATTAGTTTTTGATTCAACCAGTGAAATCCTGCGCGTTCACGAAGAGCATGTCAGCGATTTTGGTTATGTCTCAGAGAAATCTCACAAAGTCATCCGCGGGGGAATCAAGTTAGATAACGGCGAGAGAATCCTGCAGATTATCGATACTGAAGCATTGATCACGATTGAGAATATTCCACAAATTCTTCAACAGCAAAAAATCACTCAAAAAGAAAAAGAAGAGATCCGCATTGACCAAAGACATAAATGCATTTCTTTTTGCGTTCAAGACATCAAGATGGCCATTGAAATCTCTAAAATCCATGAGATTGTTAAAGTGCCTGAGATCAAACCTTCAAGTATTCAAAGTGATATTTTCCTGGGGATTATCAATCTCCGTGGACGCACGATTCCCGTGGTGAGTTTTGCCAAAATTTTAAAGGTCAAAATTAATGAAAACGACACCGGGGATATTGAAGACCAAAGAATCATTATTTTGAAAATGGATAAAGAACTTATTGGGATGGCGGTTGACTCAGTAGAGTGTATTAATAGCTATTACGAAAAAGAAGTGATGGTCGTACCTGTGCTTAATAAAAATAGAACGACTATGTTTCAGGGATGCATCAGCTTCCAGGATATTGGTGAAGTCTTCCTGCTTTCACATGAACACATCCTAAGCAATCACGAAGTGATGGAAGTGACTGAAGGGCACAGTAAAATGTATCAGAATGAAGCCCTTCAAAGCACTCTTAAAATCAGAAACCGCGAGTCTTATATCTCTTTTAGACTCGATCATTTATTTGGAATTTCGATCAAGGACATTAAAGAAATCATCAATTACTCAGATGATATTTTAAATGCTCCAGGGATGCCTCAATACGTGAAGGGGATGCTGAATTTAAGATCAAACTTAGTGACTATTATCGACACGCGCATGCTTTATCAGATGCCACAAAATCATGAAGTGAATTCTGAGACGAAGGTTTTAATCTTCGAAAAGAATAACGAAAGATTTGGCCTTGTTGTCGATGCTCTTGAGAGTATCCTGGCCATTGATGAAGATAAAAAATTCAAAGTTCCTTCTCTTTTGACTCAGAAAATCCAGAACCAGTTCCAGGACGATATTAAAGAAATCGTCTCAGTTCCTATTGGGGAAAAGGAAGGGGCCTTGATTATTCTGAACGTTGACTCGATCACCGAGCGTATTAAGCTCTCAAAAGCCGCTTAAAATCAATGACTTATGAATCCGTCTGACTTCTGGTCAGGCGGTATGTAATCTTTTCAAGAACCGCCTTCTTGCCATGGTTTCGCCTTATAATCGACCCATACACAACACACAGGCGAAGTCTTATGAAAGATTTATTATTAGTTTTAGTTCTTAGTTTAATCGTTGGAGCGGCCACGTCGCTAAAGACTGATTCAAACCTGGTACAGACAAAAAAACTGAATACATCTAAGCTGTATACGACAGCGAACTAAGTGTAGATCCAGTAGTAAATCAAATAGAAGAACACTACGTTCGAAAAAATCAGCGAATCCATTCTATCTAAAATCCCACCGTGCCCCGGAATTAAATTACTCATATCTTTGATCTTCAAATCGCGCTTGATTGCCGAGATGTTGAGGTCGCCGAAAAATCCGCAAAGTGAAATCAATCCAGAAACTAAAAGCACTTGTTTGACGTTAAAAGGCAGAAGCCCTTTAAAGAGATAACCAAAACAAAGTGAACCAAAAATGCCTCCTAATAATCCGGCCCATGTTTTATTGGGAGAGATAAGAGGAGAGATCTTCCTTTTTCCAAAGAGCTTACCAAAAATAAACTGACTGACATCGTTGAGCTGTGTGATAAGAATCAAAAAGAAAATAAGCCCTGGAGCTCCTTCGCCCATTGATTCAATATTTGGCAGAGACATCATGTAGGCCATGTGTGAGAGCGAAAACACCGTCAACATCAATGACCACTGAAGCTGACTAAACGTTTTGATACTATCTTCACTCTGGTCTTCAAGAATTGAACGGAAAGGAAGAAGTAAAAGCATCCCGACAGGGATGAAGACTAAAAAAGGGATAAATAGTTTGGCGTACGCAAAATAATATTGAAGGGGAATGGCCAGGTAGGCGAGCAAGATTGTCCTTCTATGTTTGTGACTAAAGTTGAGTTTACTTGTCAGTTCTCTGAATGAAATAAAAGAAATAATGGCAAAAATAATGAAAGCTAGTTCTCTTGTCGTACCAATAGCAATTAGAACGATAGTGAAAATCACCCACCACGAGTTAACTCTCTCCTTAATACTCTTTAAAAATTCCTTCTTCGCAAAAAAATCCCACCCGTAAAATAGCAGAGTGAAAAAAACCAGTATCCCTAAAGTCATGAGGACGGCACGTTCAGTGCCCGGGGTGAAAGAGAGAAAAGGAATCATCGAAACCTCATATTTTTAAAAGCTTTGCCGAGAAGTCTGCAAATAAATTATATCGGAGAGGACGCATGAGTAAAAGGGTAGAAAAAATATCTAGTTTCAAAACGTTCGATAATGTAGATCTTGTTTACAGAGCATGGGAACCTGAAACGAAAAAAGATGGGCCAAAAAAAGCTCTCATTGTGATTCATAGAGGACATGAACACTCTGGACGTTTAATTGACCTGATCGATGGTATTAATCAACCTGAATTTTATGCTTTCGGGTACGACTCTCGTGGGCACGGAAAATCTCCTGGACCTCGCGGGTACGCACCAAGCTTCGCTCACATCGTTAAAGACTTGGATACATTTGTTAATTTCATTTCAAAAGAATATGGAATTGAAATGCAAAATATTTTTGTGGTGGCAAACTCTGTTGGTGCTGTCGTTTGTAGTGCGTGGGTACACGACTACGCTCCACAGATCCGCGGGATGGCCTTAGCGGCCCCAGCATTCCAGGTAAAACTTTATGTTCCGGCCGCTCTTCCAGGGTGTCGCTTACTGGATACAATTAAGCATCCGGCCTTTATCTCTAGTTATGTTAAATCAAAATTCTTAACTCATGACCCGGAAGAACAAAAGAAATATGACTCTGATCCACTGATTACTCCAGATATCGCAGTTAACATTCTTGTTGGTCTTTTTGATACAGGCTGCAGAGTGGTCAGCGATGCAGGAGCGATTCACACTCCGACAATTGTTTTTTCTGCCGGAAGTGACTGGGTTGTAAGTAATAAACCACAAAAACAATTCTTCGACGGCTTAAGTTCGAAGAAAAAAGAATACATCGTGCTTGATGGTTTTTATCACGGTGTTCTTTATGAAAAAGACAAAAAAGTTCCGTTTGGACACATCCACCGTTTTATCAATGAGTGTTTCGCCGCCCCAGTTGAGTCAGTAGACTTAGTAAGAGCAGATAAAGAAGGTTACACATTCAATGAATACGAGCAGCTTAAAAAAGGTGAAGTGAGCCTGTTTAACAAGATTAACTATATGATTCAGGTGGCTTCAATGAAGACCCTGGGCTCACTGGCCGAAGGTATTCGCGTTGGTTACAAATACGGATTTGATTCTGGTATCTCTCTTGACCACGTTTATAAAAACAAGGCGAGAGGATGGCTGGGGATTGGTCAGATCATCGATTACTTCTACATCAATGCAGTTGGGTGGAAAGGGATCCGCGCTCGTCGTGTGCACATCCGTGAAGCTCTAGACTATGCTATCCAGGATTTAATTAAACAAGGGCGCCCGGTGCGCATTATGGATATTGGTTCTGGCCCAGGTCGCTACCTTCTGGAGACGGCTAAAAAATATGAAAAGAACGACGTTAAAGTTCTTCTTCGCGATTACAGCGAAGCCAACGTAAATGAAGGAAAGGCGATTGCAAAAGAACTTGGAGTCACAAACTCTGAGCATATGCAGGCCGATGCTTTTGACCCGGAGACATACCAAAAACAATCATTCCGTCCAAACATCCTGATTGCTTCGGGATTGTTTGAGCTTTTCCCAAGTAACGAAATGGTCAATAAGGCTATTGAAGGTGCGAGTGCGATCTTGGAAGACAAAGGCTATATCGTTTATACTGGCCAGCCATGGCACCCGCAGTTGGAAATGATTGCTCAAACTCTTCCAAACCGCGAAGGGGAAATGTGGGTCATGAGAAGAAGAACGCAAAAAGAAATGGATCAACTTTTTAGACGTGTAGGAGCTAAGAAGATTGATATGAAGATCGACCAATGGGGGATCTTTACAGTAGCGACGGCGACATATGACAAAAAATAAAGAACTCGAAACCTATTTCAGCCTGATGCTTGCGAGCGGCTCAACGGCCCTGTACAACTTCGTACAGGAAAACGAACTGTTTAAAGGTTATAAAACGGGCGTTGAGTTTTCGGCAAAAGACTTTGCTGACAAACACCAATACAAAATGATCCCGGCCGAAGTTCTTTTGAACTCGCTGGTGTCCCTGGGACTTTTAGAAAAAAAGAATGACCAGTATGTACTGGCACCGGTAATGGAGCTTTTATCCGGCAACTATAAAAATTTAAGTGCCGAGTACTGGGCCCATCTTCCAACACTTTTAAAAACGGGAACGCCATTTAAAAGAATGGACGCTGTTGCTGATAGTGAAAAAGAGTATCAGGTGCAAGTTAAATCCCTCGAGTGGATGATGACTCCTTGTGCGGAACTCATGGTGGAAATGCTCGCGAAAACGAGAGCTGACATTAAAACGAAAAAAGATTTAGAAGTCCTGGACGTTGGAGCTGGCTCTGGAGTGTGGGGATTTAACTTTCTTTATCAAAATAAAGATGCCAAAGCGACCTTGGCAGACTGGCCAGCTGTTTTAGTTGTAGCGAAAGCAACAGCTGAAAGAAAAGGGATTAAAGAGCGCGTGACAACGATTGAAGGGAACTTTCATGAGAGTGTGTGGCCGGAAGATAAATTCCATTATGCGACTCTTGGAAACGTCACTCACATCTTAACAGCTGAAGCCAATAAAACTCTTTTTAAAAAGATTTATAAAGCGATGAAGCCCGGTGGCGAGCTGGTTATCCTGGACGCCTACGGTGAAGTGCCGGAAGGTGAATTAGCGCGTGCTCTTTATCAAATGGGTCTTACGATCAGAACGATTCAGGGAAGAGTGTTTCAACCGAATGAACTTAAACCATGGCTGGAAGAGGCCGGTTTTAAAACATTTGAGTTTCACTCACTCAATGTCGTTCCACGCTCAATGGGGATGCTGGTCGCTAAAAAATGAAAGAGCAAAGTCAAACGATTCCTATTTTATTGATACTGGTTGCCGCTATCTTCGGAGCAGCGGCCCAGTATTTTTTTAAACAAGGCTCAGTTCGTTTGATGGAAGTTTTTATCCTTAAAAACTATTACCTGATTGCTGGTCTTATTAGTTTCTGGATTGTCCTGGCACTGATCCTGATGTCATTTCGCTTTGGCGGAAAGATGATGGTCGTTTATCCCACCTATGGGACGACTTATATCTGGGGACTGCTGTTAGCTCATTACATCGACAAAGAAGCGGTTAATCCCGTTCAGATCGCCGGTATTTTCGTTATCATCTTAGGGATTGGTTTAGTTTCTTACCAAAGATAACTAGATCGATTTTCTTGTCCTATTAACCAACGTTGCGACTAAAAGAAACATCACGATCGTTAGAATCGTCGAGTAGAGTCCTTCGTTCTGCATTCCTGAACCAACCATAATGGCCATCACTCCAAAAATAAACGCGCGGTCGCTTTTTCCTGAAGGGCCGGCGTAACAGCGAGGTTTGCCATTTAATAGGGCGGCAAGACCGATGATTTCAGAAAGCGCCGAAAGTAAAATGATAAAGTGAAGAAGAGGAGCATTGAAAAAAGGAAGTGCGGTAAAAGAGTAATAGAGCACACCATCAGAGAGCACATCGGTAGATTCGTTAAGAATGGCCCCGAGCTTTGATTGCATATTATGCTCTTTAGCGAGCATTCCATCGATGGCGTTTAAGGCCATGCGAAGAAAGAAGAAAACCGGAAAAAGAAAAAACCATACAGGGCTTGCAAGGTGATAAACCAGGACCCCTAGAAAAACCGAGAGAAGACAGGTGAGGATCGTCACTTGGTTTGGTGTCACTCCCATGGCGGCGAGGAAAACCACAACGGGACGAAGGAGATTTTGAAACTTTGGTTTTAAATCATATATTGTCATTAGACTTTCACATCCGGGCTTACCGTATTCGGTTTATCGCGGTTAACAGAAAAGAGGCTCATGGCCTGGACTTGTGTCCCTGGTGCGATGTTTGTTCCCGGTCCCATTTTTGTAAAGGCGCCAATAAAACTGAAACTTCCGATCTTAACTGTTTTGACATAGACAAAAAAACGGCCGTTCTTCACGCGCAGGAAGTGAGACGACATATAAGTGTTGTGTCCGAAAATAACGAAGTCGCCGACATCCATCAAGCTTCTGTCGTTAATAATTGTTCCCGGAGTCCAGAAAACATTCTTTCCAATCTTACTTCCCCAGGCGCGAAGCCAGGCACTGTACATCCCTGGAAGATAAAAAAGCAGTCTTTCTAGTTGAGGAAATACCAAGTAGATTTGCTGAACGCGAAGAGAGAATAACCATGGTGAAAACGTGTGTTCTTCCAGGCCGATATAAGATCCGCCTTCTTTCATCGGATAAATCCCCAGGACAACCCTCTGGATGAGAAGTGGAAGCAGGTAAGGAGTAAGTGCAAACTTAACGAAGTAGAAAAAGTCACCCGTTTGGACGAACTTCACGAAGAAGTAGACTATAAGGGAAAAGAAGATCAGTGGGAAAAAATGTTGAAGGCGCTTAAAGAGTAAATTTAAGATAAAATCTTTATTGATAATCATATTTTTAAGTATAAACGAGATTCAGGATTGTGTTTTATGGATAAAAAATTGCCTGATTTAAAGAAAGCAGATAAGAAGGCCTTCACTCCCGCCCGCGACCCTTTTTTTGGTTTTATTACCGGGCACGCTCTGAGTTTGAGAAAGGGAAGGCTGGAGTTTATGTACAAGAGCTTTCTTGACCATGGGGATTTTCTCATCATGTTCATTGGGAAAAAGAGAACTCTTTTGGTTAATGACCCAGCAGGACTCAAGCACGTTTTCTTTGAAAACGCCAAGAACTACCCTAAAAACACTCCAGGTTACCAGCGCGTGGCCGAAGTCCTGGGCCAGGGAGTTTTTACTGATGTCGGTGAAGAGTGGAGGCGAGGAAGAAGAGTTATCCAACCGATCTTTAACCCGAGCAAATTCGATCATTATTTTGGTTTGATCAATGAGGAATCTAATCAGTTAGTCGAAAGCCTGATAGGGGCAGTTGACGAGAAAGAGGTGAATTTTAGTTACTGGTCAACCCGCTACGCTCTTCACGTGATCGGAAGAAGTTTGCTAAACGAAAGACTGGAAGAAAGTTTTAATATCATCAGCCAGAAGCTCTCGGAACTCATTGACCTGACAGAAAAGAAGATGACGAGAATCTTTCCTTTTAAAACCCCGAAGGTGAAAAAAGAGGATGCTGAGTTCACTCTCGCTTTAAAAATTCTGGATGAAGAAATTGAAAAGGTGATCATCCGCGAAAAAGAAAAGCCACGCACCGGAGCGCAGGGGAACTTTATCCACGCTCTTTTGGATTCATCGGAAAAATTCAGCGATAAAAAAATCCTCTCACAAGTTAAGACTATGATCTTCGCCGGGCATGAAACCTGTCTCTTATACACATCTGACGCTGCCGACGAAGGCGTCTGTGTTTATCTCG
>CAXHHE010000106.1:0-9319 GCA_964016365.1 uncultured Bacteriovorax sp.
ACTGAGCGTCTCGTGGGCTCGGAGATGTGTATAAGAGACAGATTAGTAGATGATAAAAGAATTTTTAATGGAATTTGACAGATGACGTTGCTGGAAGTTTTTTTTACTTTCTTGCGTTTGGGGCTTACATCCTTTGGCGGCCCTATTGCTCATCTGAGTTATTTTCACGATGAGTTTGTAAAAAAGAAAAAATGGATTGAAGAGCATTCGTTTGCTGACCTGGTCGCCCTTTGCCAGTTTCTTCCAGGACCCGCAAGCAGCCAGGTGGGAATGGCCATTGGTTTAAATCAGTCTGGTTTCTTGGGGGCCTTAGTAGCATGGATTGGTTTCACTCTTCCATCGGCCATTTTACTTATCATGTTTGGGATGGGAATGACCCATTTCAATTTGCAATCTCATCAAAATGTACTTCATGGCCTGAAGGTTGCGGCAGTATCAGTAGTGGCACAAGCGGTCTATGGAATGTGGAAAAAATTATGTCCAGATAAGACACGTTCTTTGATGGCCATCGTTTCATGCGGATGTCTATTATTTTTTACTGCGCCTTTCGTCCCTCTCATTGTCTTAATCGTCGCCGGAGTATTTGGAGCTTTCTTTTTTCAATCAACATCACAACTGCCACATGTTCCAGTTAAAGAAAAATTAGGTCGCAAGCTAGGTGCTGGCTGTCTCATCATTTTTTTTAGTATTCTCCTTGTGTCGCCATTATTACGCTCTGTCTACCAGGCTCCATCTCTTATGTTATTCGATAGTTTTTTTAGGGCCGGCTCTCTCGTTTTTGGCGGAGGCCATGTGGTGTTGCCATTACTGCAGGCCGAAGTTGTCACTCCTGGTTGGGTTTCAAAAGATTTATTTATGGCAGGATATGGACTGGCGCAGGCAATTCCTGGACCACTTTTTGCTTTTACTGCTTACCTTGGGACAGTTTCTTCTCTTTCTTTTAATGGGTGGAGTGGAGGACTCTTTTGCTTATCCGCAGCCTTTCTCCCTTCTTTTTTACTCATTGCCGGAGTTTTACCTTTTTGGGAAAAACTCAGAACATATGATCGAATCAGGAAAGCGTTGTTAGGAATCAATGCTTCAGTCGTAGGTATCTTGCTTGCCGCTTTTTTTCATCCCGTGTGCTCGAGTGCTATTTTTAACCTTAATGATTTTTTAGTGGCCTTGATTGGATTTATTCTTCTGGAAAAATGGAAAGCTCCTTCATGGAGCGTTGTTATGCTCTCTGCTCTCATCGGTCTTATTATCTTCTAATAATAACAGAGCAAAAAAATATCGAATGAAAGTGAGTTTTAAGGTCTTTAGGGAGCCCCACCTATAAAGTGGGGCCTTTGAAGCTCAATAGACAGGTTAAAGATTCTTATTCAAAAAGTGGCTTATTGTTAAAGAAGGTGTTCACTGATCTACCATCCATAACACGCACATGAAGAAGGACTTTATCTGCTTCAAGGTTTTGTGGAACTTCAAATTCATAAGTAAAAGGAATCATCTTTTTAGGACAATGAGTTCTTACTTGTTTCATTGTTGGAAGAATCGAGTAAGTGTCAGTACCATTGTCTTTTATGACAATTTCTTTTAATTCAAAGCAATCACTTGGGTTATAACCCTGCAGTAAGACTTTCCTGCTGTCATCATCCGCTCTCACAACTTTGTCGACATTTGCATAGACAATTTCTTCGCTAGCGTTATTTCTACTTTCAATTATGTTTAAATTGCTAAATTTCTCCCACTGAGTGGATTCATTAACGGCCACCACATAAGGGCCCTTATCCAAAACACCGATGTTTACATACTCAACATATGGAATTTTGATATTTACACAAAAGGCCAGGCCATTATCTTTTCTAGTTGCTTTCATCGCTACTGCAATTTTACCATTTTTAACAGTCACAACTGACTTAGGTGCTTTGTAGCAAAGATTCGGTAAGTAGCCAGTGATTGCAATTTCGGCATTATCGTTAGTGTCAAAACCGGCCGGAGAGTAAACGTGCTCGACAGGGATGCTTGTTTCGAAAGTATTTGGCAAGGCAGTAAAACCAAGGGCAGGTACAAGAGCGAGTGCAGTCCATAGTGCGTTGTTGAATAATTTCATATGACCCTCCTTTAGGGTGTTGTTTGGTATAACAGAGTCTTTATATGTTAGTTGTGATGGTCTTAAGCTGATTTAGAATAGGTTTTTGAATGATTGTGTAGAGGTTATAAAATGAGTAAATTCATGGTAGGCGCAAATAACATCATGTTACTTATCCCTAAATATAAAGGAGTGCCTGATGAAAAAAAAGTTATTTCTTGCCTTGATGCTGGCTCTACTCGTTTCTGAAAGTTCTCACTCTGCTCAATATAAAAGAGGTGCGGAATCTTGCTTTCCAATCTCAGAAATAAAATATGAAAAGGGACTTAAATCTTTGGGAAGTGGTCTTTCTGAAGAGGAATTCAATCATGTCATTGCGAGTGCTCTGACTGTAATGTCTCCGGAAGTATTGAAGCTCTTGAATAAAAAGCTTATAATTGAAAAAGACTGGAATAATGCAGCTGTAGATGCTTACGCCACAAGAGATGATTTGAACAATCCGGTGGTGGTTCTGAGCGGTGGTTTGGCAAGACATCCCCTTATGACTAAAGATGCATTTTTGCTTTTAATTTGTCATGAAATTGGGCACCACTTAGGTGGAGCACCCAAAATATTAAGAGGAAATTCTGGTCTAAGGGGTTGGTCGTCGGCCGAAGGGCAGGCCGATTATTATGCGACTTCAAAATGTCTTCCTCTTTTTTATAAAACGGGAATCGATGTTAAGGAATTCGATACAGATCAAGATGCAGGTGATTACAAAACAGCACTTTCAAAATGTAGAGATAATACTTGCGCTCGTATTGTGTTGGCCGGGCTAAGCGTGAGTCGATTTTTTGCTTCGTTGGTCTCAGGGACGAGAGAGCCTCAGCTTCAGTTAAGTGATAATACAAAAGTTCAAAAGACCATTTATAATCATCCTAATCCACAATGCAGACTGGATACTTATTTCTCAGGCGCTATTTGTGAATCAGGTAAGGATGTGCCATTTGATCTGAGCGATCCTAAAATTGGGGCCTGTACAACGGACTCAGGAGCCCGACCAGCGTGTTGGTTTTATGAAAAAGATTTTTAGTCCATATACTATTTATGTTAAGGAGCATTTTGAATGGTTAAGCTTGATTTTACTCCGAAGAAGTTATTAAAAAACTCCCACAAGTCGTTACTTATAGAAAAGGCCTTAAAGAGAAATGAAGGACATCTTGGGCCAAACGGTGAATTTATCATTACCACAGGCGATCACACGGGAAGAGCTGCCAATGATAAGTATGTCGTTCTAAATGAATTGTCAGAAAATAATATCTGGTGGGAAAATAATATAAAAAAAATGGATCAAGAGGTCTTTGAAGCACTAGAACGTGAAGTTTTGAGTGCCTTAAATAATGCAGAAGAAGTTTTTAGTACAGATCGCTCTATTGGTTCACTCTCACACTTTTCATTAGGTATTGAGTTTTTCTCAACAGAAGCATCCTCAGCTTTTTTTACGCTCTATATGTTCAAGCCTTTTGCTGGTAAAGGTAAGCACAACGATACTTATAAAATACTTCATGCGCCCCATTTAAAGGTGGATCCCAAGAAATATAACCTGCGTTCAGAAACAGTGATCGTCACTTGCTTCAAGAAGAAAACAACGCTTATCATTGGCACTCAATATTCTGGAGAAATTAAAAAATCAATGTTCTCTACAATGAATTACTTGTTGCCTGATCACGATATTTTACCAATGCATTCAGGGGCCAATCAAAATGTGGCAGGAGAAAGTTCTGTCTTTTTTGGTCTCTCTGGAACAGGGAAGACAACGTTATCCACAGATGAGGGGCTACTGCTTATTGGTGATGATGAGCACGGAATGTCTGATCAAGGGATTTTTAATTTCGAAGGAGGCTGTTACGCTAAAACATATAAACTTTCGCCTTCAACAGAACCTGAAATCTTTAATGCTTCCACTCAGTTTTCTTCTTATTTAGAGAACGTAAAGCTCTCTGACGATAGGGAGCAAATTGATTTTTTTGATGATTCAATTACTGAAAATGGACGCTCAAGTTATCCACTAAGCTTTATTAAAAATAGAGTGGTAGATGGTGTAGGTAAGCTCCCTAAAAATATCTTTTATCTTTCGGCCGATGCCTTTGGAGTATTGCCTCCCGTAAGCCTATTGACTTCCGAGCAGGTTATGGACTTTTTTCAACTGGGCTACAGTGCAAAGCTTGCAGGAACAGAGGTTGGGGTAAAGGTGCCAGAAACGACTTTTTCAGCGTGTTTTGGAGCTCCTTTTATGCTTCGAAGGCCAGAAGTTTATGCAAATTTATTAGGAAATATGATGGCCAAACACGATATCAAAGTTTGGCTGATTAATACTGGCTGGTACGGAGGAAGTTATGGAACAGGAACAAGATTTCCTCTGAAAACCACCAGAACAATCATTAGAGCAATTCAAGCAGGAGAGCTGGCAAATGCCCAATTTGTTAAAGACGAGTATTTTGACCTTAATATTCCTGTGACCGTTAATGGGGTGGAAACCTCTATCCTTTCTCCTGCCAATGCTTGGAGTGATAAGGAAGCGTATAAGACAACAGCTAAAAAGCTAGCTGAGAGTTTTAAAATGCAATTGCTAAAATTGAGAGGAGATTGCTCTCTATAGAATACAGAAAAAACTGTAAGTGTACCGGAGAATGAAATATAAAAGCTACGACTTGATCTGACAGCTCTCCGGTCTTCTCGGTTGACAGTGGGAAGCACTGACTCAGAACTAGTTTAATCAACAAATAAGCATAAAGTTCTCTTCGTTTAAAATTAATTTGCGAAGAAAAATTTTACAAGGAGGACTCATGCTTAGTGAAAGTGTAACACGATCAATTCTGCTTCCTGAACTACAATTTATCAAAGAAGCTTTCCACAAAAAAGGGCATCACTTTTACTGTGAAAAACAATCTGAATTTGAAGTTTGTCCAAATGTGCTTCAAAGTGCTCGACTATTTATGATCACGTTTTAGTGACAATTAGAGATGCACCAACTAGAAGTCGCCATGTATTTTTAAAAATAAAAAAAAGAAGATTCTTTTGTAAGAGTTGTAAAAAACCATTTCGAGAACCTGTTCAGGGAATCTTTAAAAGTTTTAGAACAACTCAAAGACAACGCTCTCATATTCGTTGGGCCGCTGAAAATTACTCTGATTAAAAACGGGTTTTAAAATATATAAATGCCTCAAGCTGGCACGTATTCAAATCATTTTACGAACAAATCGATTCGGAACTTCGAGAATACAAATCCCCATGGCCAAAAGTATTGGGATCGATGAGCACAGCTTTCTTCGTAGTGAAAAGAAACATAAGACTGATTTTGTAACTGTTTTTATCGACTACACCAATAGACGAATGAAGGAAGTTGTATTGGGAAAGGGCATAGGAGATCTCACTCAATCACACATTAGAGATTATGTTAAGAATGTTATATTAGATTTATCGCCAACATTTAGAAGTTTTGCTAAAGATTTTTTTCCACAAGCAAGATTGATTGCGGATAAATTTCATGTGATCAAGCTAATTCATCCGATCGTTCATCAATATAGAAAAGATGTTATAGATAAAGAAGGGTTAATGCTGGATTCAGAAATCCCATTGGAAGATTACTTATTAGTTCTCGGCACAAATTGAGGTGGAAAACAAAAGTCACCATTGATCGTTTTTTAGAGTTTTCACCAGAGCTTAAAGAAATTTATTGGTTCAAAGAAAGAATATATCGATTCTATAAAATTTAAGGCCTAAAAAAAGCTCGTAAAGTTTGGATTGATATTTTGGATTCAATGGCACGATCAAAAATACCAGAGATACAAAGCTTACGTGGAACACTACGTTTATGGGCCAATGAGATTTTAAATTATTTTTCGACCAAATTAACGAATGGAAGAACTGAAGGATACAACCAAAAGGCAAAGTTGATTCAAAGATGTGCATACGGATTTAGAAGCTTCAAAAATTATCGACTGAAGCTTCTCTATTCTTGCCGATAGTTTTTAGTCATCCACTGCCAACCTAGGACAGTCGGCACTTAGAAAGATGACGAAATATGGGGAAATAAACAAATGTGAAAAGACTAATGTCCTACAGATTTTAAGTTGTTAAGATTTTTGATGTTTTGAGATTTTACCGGTCTTACTGATATAAACTGAAAATCAAATGGAGCGGATTACAAGGGTTGAACTTGCGACCTTCTCGATGGCAACGAGACGCTCTACCACTGAGCTAAATCCGCATTTGTATGGTGTGCTCGAAAATATAATGATCGTGTTAAAATCTGTCAAATAATTTTAACTTTTTCTCCATTTTTAGTGATTAAGTTTCCACTAAATTCAAAGCTTTCAGGGTTAAAGGCCGGGGTTTTCCCGTGGCCTCCCGGAATATCGATAATGTATTGCGGCAGTGCCCAACCAGGCAGTCTGTTGTGAAGAGGAGCAAAGATCCTGCGGCCTTCTTCTAAAGGCACATAAAAATTCATGGCCCCGCGGGCCTCATCTGAATGATGAAGGTAGTAAGGCTTCACTTTGATATCAGCTAAAGCGGTAAATAAATCGTATAGCGCCTCTGTTGAATCATTCACACCTTTAAGCAGCACACTCTGAGAAAACACTTCTATATTATTTTCATTTAAAAGAAGAATCGCTTCTCTCACATCATCAGTTAATTCACTCACATGATTGACGTGGATCATAACCATTGAGCGCTTAAATAAATGAGCAGAGCTTTGAAGGATGGCAATTAATCCTTCTTCAATTCTCGAAGGAAGAATGACAGGAGTTCTAGTATGAAAACGGACGTATTTCACCGAACCGATCTCAGAGAATTCCTGGATGTAAGCGGCCAGTTTTTCATTGCTTAATATAAAAGGATCACCACCAGTAAAAATCACTTCATTCACTTCAGGGTTTGCTTTTAAATAAGAAAGTGCTTCCTGAAATTTCTGATCGAAGATTTCATCTTTGGCCGAGAGTTCGTTTTTTCTAAAGCAATAACGGCATAAAACCGGGCATACCGTCGTCGGCGTGAAAAGGACGCGGTTTTCATAGCGGTGAATGAGTTGATTATTTTTTGCGTGAACCTTGTCTCCAATAGGATCAAGGCGTCCGTCGTCTTTATTTTCATCAATGTGGGGAAGAAATTCATTCCACAGAGGAGAGCCTGGGCCTGCCTCTAAAATTTTTGCAGCAAAAACACGCGGGATAAAAACCGGATAGTTCACATGAGGAAAGTCGCACCCGAAAAAATCTTTCAGGTCCTGATTGTTTTTCAGCGCTTCTTTAAACTCATGAGTCCAGCTCATTCGCTCTTTCCTGCATCCGTTTCTGTTTTATTTTCTACTAAGTCTTTTTTGATTTCTTTAATGTAGTGGTGACGTGCCCACCAGGCGGTTCCTCTGATTAAACAAGCACCCATGATCGACATGCCGATGAAGTGATAAAACACTTCCGTCATGCTCAGGCGTCCTGAATTCGTCAGGGTGTAGTACATCCATTTGAGAAGGATCAGGTGCAGAACTAAGATAATTAGCTGCTGCAGGCGGTACCACATATTTTCTTTTGTAATAAAATCTTTCATTATTTCTTCAGCCATTTGGCGATGTCTTCGGCGCTGGGAGAGCGAAGATCTGTTAGTTTTTTAAGCTTAAAGGACTTCTGCATATCACTCCATAGGCAGCGTGCATACAAAATATTTCCTTCCGGCGAGTTTAGTAAACTAGTTAACTTTACCGGTCGCCATTCGTTCTTGTGATTTCCACCGCTGTAGAGGATTTCTACGACGGCCGCTTCTTTCACCAGTTTTTCTAAGATTTTAAATTTTTCCGGCAGCTCTTCAATGTCCAGCTTCTCAAATTCACTCAAAGTGAAGAGATGGCCGTGGCGTTTGAGCATCGGAGAGAGGGGCGTTCTTACACGATCAAGCGAGTGTAGGAAAACTTTTAAGGCCGCAAAAGCATCATCGGTTGCGCGGTGATGGTTTAAAAGCGGGATATCTAATTCTTTAACCAAAGTCGCAAGCTTGTGGTTAGGCAGTTCCATGTGCGTATGGCGTGCTAATTTACAAGAGCAGTAAACATCATTGCTTGAGAGTTCTAAGTTGGATTTCTGCATGCCCATCACCACAAAACCCATATCGAATTTTGCGTTGTGGGCGACTACCGGAAGGTCTGCCATAAAGTGTTTTAATTCATGTAAAACGGCCTGCAGAATAGGAGAGTCTTTCACCATATCATCAGTGATATTGTGAATCGCTGTGGTGTGCGGTGGAATGGGAATTTGTGGGTTAATCAGCGTCTGAAAAACCGTCGTTTCTTCGGGGGTTATTTTCATCGCAGCGATCTCAATAATGCGATCAACAAGAGGGGAAAGCCCTGTTGTTTCAAGGTCGATGGCGATGATTCCCTGAGGGAAAAATTCCAGCACGCGGGCCTTCTCGGCAGCGGTTAAATTGAGATCGTTTGCGCTTTGCGTTTTTATCACTTAAATGACGGCCCTTTCATTGACAATAGATGCCATTGTCTTTACAAATTTAGGCGTACTTTAAACTAAAAAATTTAAGGATTCAATGAATGAAAAACTTTGATGTTGTTGTACTTGGGTCAGGCCCAGGTGGTTATGTAGCTGCAATTAGAGCAAGCCAGTTAGGAAAGAAAGTAGCAATCGTAGAAATGGATAAATTAGGGGGCGTGTGTCTTAACCGTGGGTGTATCCCAACTAAGGCCGTTTTAAAGTCTGCCCACTCAGTTCATGAAATCGCTGATATGAAGTCTTTAGGGATCAATGTTGAACTAAAGGGCCTTGATGGAGCTGTGGCGGTAAAGCGCGCTTCTGGAATTGCCGACCAAATGTCAAAAGGGATCGCCTTTTTGATGAAGAAAAATAAAATCGAAGTCATCACTGGTTTCGGTAAAATCAAAACAAAAACATCACTTGAAGTAAAAACTTCAGCAGGTGTTGAAACGATCAACTTCACAAACCTAATCGTGGCAACTGGTGCTCACTACAGATCATTCCCTGGTCTAGAGCACGATGGAAAGCGCCTGATTGGAGCTTGGGAAGCTGTAAAAATGGAAACTCTTCCAAAATCTATCGGGATCATTGGTGCCGGAGCTATCGGAGTTGAGTTTGCTTACTTCTGGAATGCTTTTGGTGTAGACGTTCATATTTTCGAACTTCAAAAACACTTACTTCCTGTCTCTTATACACATCTGACGCTGCCGACGAAGGCTTCTGTGTA
>CAXHHE010000107.1:0-9296 GCA_964016365.1 uncultured Bacteriovorax sp.
GTAGATAATTAAAATGAAAATGAAGTAAGGGCCCGTGCAAATGGGCCCTTCTTCTGTTTGGAGGTCCTTCATGAAATGGCTACTTTTGATTTTCTCTGTTATCAAACCTTTTTTTTCCAGTGAACATCCAACTATTAATCCTGTTGAAGAAATCAAAGACATGATCAGAAGCAATGCCGTCGCGGTGATTACTCTTTTTGCCGCTGCTTCTGCCCTGGCTACAATGTTTGCAGGAGGACTTTTATTAGTCGCTGTCGATATCGGTGCCCAGTTTGATCAAAATGGATTCGTCTATTTCTCATCAATGATCATCATGGGGCTGGCACTTTCTCTGGTGAGCTTAATTATTGGAGCAGTGATAGTTAGAAGCTTCCAGGAACCAAAACGTGAAAAGCAAAGAGAAACATTAACAAAAGAAAACGTAGGAGTTGTCCATCCTCTTCAGGATGCACTTGCCTTACTCGTTATGGATTTTGTTAAAGAACGCGAATTTAATCGCGCAGCCGAGACAGCTCAGGCAACAGCCCAGACAACAGAAAGAGCAACCACTCCCCAAAACTTTAAAACCGAAGAAGAAATCAGACACTAAAAAATAAAAAAGGGAACCAAAGGTTCCCTTTTTTTAATTCTTAATAAATCGAGCTCTGAGAAGCTCTCCTCTATTGACCGCTTGAAGGTTAACCCAGTTTCTGATCAACCCATAACCAGTCGCTACATCATTCATCAATCGACTGTAATCTTTTTTGATCACCAGGAATTGACGGCGAATAGCATCCTCTTCATGTCTGAGCTCTTGTCCTTCCATATTATCTTTGTCGTGTGCATGGGCCTCTGCCACCATCTTTAATACTTTTTTCTGACGTCCATTTTTGTGTGCTGTTTTTTTCACTGCCATAATTCACTCCATAGTAATAGATAAATTAAAAACGAAACCAAGAAAGGTCTCCCCCGAAGTTAAAGCAAATTTGGTGCCCGTAAATGTGAATAAATACCAGAGCATTTTGGAACAAGTGCACCGCAACGATGACCATTCTGCTACGTGGTTGAGGATATTTTCCCCTAACTCAACGGGCTATTTCTTACTAACTCGCTGTAAAATCATTATTTCAAATTTTGGCATCAATGGTGCAATGGATACCTATGAGATCAAGAGATCCGTAAAGTTATAAACATTGAGGTTTATCATGTTAAACAACCAACAGATTCAAAATAATTGGCCGACGATTAAGACACAAGTTCTTAGCCGCTGGAACAAGTTATCAGAAGCGGACGTTGAAAAGACGCATGGTTCTCCAAAATCTTTAGGACAACTTGTTCACAGAAAATACGGCAACAATGAAGAGTTCGATAAAACTTACGAACGTATTTGTATGTCGTCTATGCATTCATCAAAAAGTGTTTCTCCAAAAACTGAAGTCACTCCGGTGACTTCAAAGACTCTTGAAACCCACCCGGGGACAGGAATCTCTCAAGCTGATGGCGTGGGGCAAACACCAATTTATCAAGAGCATCCTTCAACTGACTTAGATGAAGTTTTTCATGGAGATTCTCCTGAAAGAAGACTGAATGCTAACTACGCTAAAGTCGATCACCACCCGAACATCAACCGCGAAGCAGATGATGAGCTTTCAGCTTATTCTACTTCAGATCATTCAGGTTATTCACGTTCGTCTGTGGACGATGAAAACGTTGATGATTACTACAATCAATTAGATCAAAATGAATCATATGCAGATTTTACCTCACCGGATGAATTCTACCCTTCTCAAGATCCTAGCGTGAGCTCGGATATCCCCCTAGGAAGAGATCGCTCTTCTGCAACCAAACTATCTACAGCGAAAGCTGCACCTAAATCATCCGAAGTGTCGTCTAACGATGCTAAAAAGAAGATGTAGTTCCGACTACATCTTGTTGAAACTCTGCCCTCCGGGGCAGAGTTTTAATTCTTCAAAACTCAATCTATTTTTAAATATATTCGTCCTGGTTAATGGAGATGCCCATGCAAAATATCAGTGAAGAGATCGCTAAAGACAATAGTTTTAATATCGTCGGCATTCTTTTGATCGATCACGCTTACTTGCGAGAATGTATTGAAGTCATTCTTAATGATGAAGTGGATAAGCATCAAAAATTATTTTTCGCCAGAACCTTTCTCGACACTCTCACGAAGCACTCGGCCGCAGAAGAAAAAACCGTTTATGATTCTTTAATTGATATGGACGAACTTCATGCCAAAGTCCTCGAATGTGAAGTCGAGCACGCTATTATGGAACGCATGGTTTCTACACTCTGGCCAAGAATGGCCAGACTCAAAGACTTAGATGATGTGACCGAGGCCGAAATCAGAACTCTTGCAAAAATCGTCCGAAACCATATTGATGAAGAAGAAAAAAACCTTTTTCCACTCATTAAAGAAAACCTCGATCAGGGTATTCTCAATGAAATTGGTTTCCAATTCATGATCCTGAGACGCTTTACTCCCCAGGAGTTGGAAAATTACCCGGAACTCCAGAAAGAAATTTACTACAATTCCTGCAACTCAAAACGAAATATTTACCAATGGTCAGGAGATTTTGTGAAAAAGGTCAATCGTTATATCGGTGCCATCGTTTCTCAGTCTCCTCAATTTATCAAGACATGAGGTTTCTGAATGAATAAGGCCTTCATAAAGCAGAAAAAATTTTATATCCCTTTTGCCATTATTGTTCTTTTAGTTGTTTTTCGAATGATTCTTCCCCAGATCCTGCTTCACCAGACCAATAAATACCTAAGCGAATTCTCTCCCACTTACTACCTCCATATGGATGATCTGGATATCAGCATACTTCGTGGTTCTTACCGCTTCGAAAAAGTTTATGGGAATCTCAAAGGCGATGAAAAGCGTTTTATCACCATTGATTCCGTCGATGTCTCCATTGCCTGGAGACAAATTTTTAAGGGAAAAATCGTCACCGATATCGTCACTGACAATGTCGACTTTCTTTTCTTGAAAGATATGAGCAAACTCTCAGTTCCCAACGCCAAAAAAGAGGCCCAGGACATTAAGAATACACTTTTTCCTGTCAAAGTGGAGACTGTAGACCTGCGCCATGCCCGTGTCGTCTTTGAAGAGTATCCTTCTCTTGATGATGAATCCAGGCTGCGTATTGAAAATATAAATGGTCGCATAACCAACCTCACTTCCTCTAAAGAAGACCCTTATTCAAACTTTAATATGACAGCTTCTCTGCAAGGCTCATCTGAGTTTGTCTTTATTGGCAGTCTTAACCTCACTCAAAAGCCTGTACTTTGGGATGTCGATGTCGAACTTAAGGACTTTGACCTGACGACGTTAAATAAGGTTTTAAAGCGCAATCTTCCTCTGACATTTACGAAGGGTAAAATTGACCTTTATGCCGAAGCAAAAAGCAGTGACAAGACGATTAAGGGTTATATCAAACCTTTTATTAGAGATGTTGATGTCGTTAAAAACGAAGAAAGATTTGTCAGCATAAAACATTTTGGGATTGAAATACTGACGGCCATTGGGAATCTGATTCTCAGAGACTCGGACACAAAAACCGTGGCGACGTATCTGGATTTCAATTACGATGGGAAATTCAATATAGATACAGGACAAGGGATTTCTAAGGCCATTGAAAATGGATTTAAGCAAAAACTTCAACCTGGAATTGAAAACAAATATCACATGGAAAATTAGGAGTTCTTTATGAAGCTTTTCTTTTTACCACTTGCCCTCTTTGTCTTCGTCAGCTGCTCTCGCGAGACACCTCCGCCGACAACACCTGCTCAACCTCCGACTGTTGAGCAAACAACTGTTGGTGAACCGACGATGCCGGCCCCAGTTGCTAACGATCCGCATGTAAAATAATTTTTACAGATACCTGCGGATCGCTGAAATTAAACGATTAAGATCAAGAGGCTTTAGAAGTATTTCTGAATAAAGCTGAGGATCAACTGTTTCTCTGACCACTTGAGGGGCCGCAGAGACCATAATGACCGGACAGTTTTTAATCGATGCCAGAGAGCTATGCTTTTTCATATTGAGGAAATCCTTCCCCGTCATTTTATCCATGTGATAGTCGAGAATAATCAAGCTTGCCGGAAAGGCCGTCAAACTTAAATCTTCCAGTGCCGTTTTCGGATTGCCGTAAGAGAAGACTCTGTAGCCTTCTTTTTCAATCGCCCAGGTCATGACTTCTCGTAAATCTTCATCGTCATCCACGATGTAAATATTCTTTGAGTTCGGCTCTTTTCTTTCCTGTTTTATTTTTTGTTCATCTTTCGAGTGGTCGGCAAAAACGATGGCCTTTTCACAACGAGGAATCGTAAAACTAAATCGAGAACCTTTGCCTGGTTTACTCTCGACTTTGATCACTCCCTCATGGGCCTCGACGATGGACTTACAAATATAAAGCCCTAATCCATTCCCCGATCCACCCGTCCAATACTTCTCAAAAATTTTATCTAAATTCTCTTCAGCAATCCCTGGTCCACTGTCAGTAACGGCAATGATATTTTCACCTTTTTCTGTTTCTTCCAGTTCAATAATAATATCCCCTCCATTTGGAGAGAATTTTAGGGCGTTACTTAAAAGATTTGAAAGGACCTGGTAGATACGGTCTTTATCAAAAGAGGCCATCATTTTTCTTTGAAACACGATCTTTTTAATCGAAAGATCTTTTTCATGAATAAGAGGTTTGTACGAATCCAGAACCTCATTGAGTACCTGAAGAGGATTATAAAAGCCCTTGCGAATAATAAAACTGTGCTCGAAATCTGCTTCTGCTGTCGGTTTGTTGTGCTCCAAAAGATCACTTACTAGAACTTTGAGGCGGTCAACGGTTCTTAAAATTCTTTTTGCCTGAATTCTTAAATCCGCCATCATTTCTTCGTTAGGCTCTTTGTATGAAAGCAGTTCCAGTAACTGCGCATCCAGCTGAATCGCGGCAAGAGGATTTTTAATATCATGGTATACAATCGCCAGCATCTCTTCTTTGGCCTCGAGAGCTTTTTTAGCAATAGCACGGGATTTCATTTCTTGCTCATGAACTTCATACTCGCGAAGAGCACGTTTCACAACCGGAGCTAAGCGTTCGTAGCGGGATTTAATAACAAAGTCCTCTACTCCTGCTTTCATCATATCGGCGACACTTTCTTCTCCGACTAATCCTGAAACCACAATGAAAGGAAGATGCCTTGAGGTCTCGCGAACGATTCCTAAAGCATTAAGTGGGCTAAAGCCAGGGATGTTATAATCAGAGATCACAAGATTCCACTTCTCGCGCGCTAAGGCCTCACGTAGCTGTGCCTCTGTTTCAATTCTCTCAGAATAAATATCCGTAATCCCACCTTTTTTAAGGTGGTACAGCATAAGCTGATAATCGGTCTCTGAATCTTCAATGTTCAGTAATTTAATCATGACTAAACTGGTGGCCTCTCGTTAAGTAATAACCAATAAGTTCCCAGGCTCTTAACTGCATCTGAAAACTCATGAAAGTCGACAGGTTTTCTCACATAACTGTTAGCTCCTGATTCATAGCCAGAAAGTAAATCACTGTCTTCTTTTGAAGTTGTCAGGATCACCACTGGTACAAGCTTTGTTTTTGGATTGCTTCTGATTTTTTTCAATACTTCAAGACCATCGATCTTTGGCAGTTTTAAATCCAACAAGATCAGCTGTGGTAATTCTTTTTCATAATTAGGGGCTTCCTGATTAAAGAGAACATCCAGGGCCTCAGCGCCGTCTCGGGCAACTTTAATTTCATTTAAAACTTTATTTTTCTTTAGTGCTTTAATGGTCAAGATTTCATCCTGCTCATTGTCCTCAATCAGAAAAATGTAGGGCATTGCTTTCATCAAATCTCCTGCAATTAATTACGCGCCTAGTGTGAAATAAAAAGTACTTCCCTTTCCTAACTCTGACTCTCCCCAGATACTTCCATTATGACGGCGGATAATTCTACCGACAGTGGCCAGACCAATTCCTGATCCATCAAACTGCTCCTTGGGATGAAGTCTTTGGAAAGGTTGAAATAATTTGTCATAAAAACGCATATCAAAACCGACACCATTATCTTTCACATAGAAAGTTACTTTGCCGTCTTTGTAAATTTGACCTAACTCAATAATGCTCACTTCTCTTGTGCGAGAGTATTTCCATGCATTTGAAATTAAATTCTGCAAGGCCGCTCTTAAAAGACCAGGATCGGCCGAAACGATCTGCGGTAAAAAATTAGTAAATTCAAATTTCCTCTGCGGCTCATTTTGCTTAAGATCAGCAATAATGCCAAAGGCCACTTGAGAAATCTCCACATCCTCTTTGCGAAACTCCGCGCGAGTCAGTCGTGACAAATTGATAAGATCATCAATCAACACTCCCATTCTCTGCACACCCGAACGAATAAACCCTAAATACTTAATGGCCTCACCATCCAGCTTATCAGAGTACTCCTCCGCTAGAATCTGGCTAAAGCCATCAATCCCTCTTAGTGGCGCTCTTAAGTCGTGTGAGACTGAATAACTAAAGGCTTCAAGTTCTTTGTTAACCAATGTGAGTTCATGGGTTCTAAGGGCAACTGTCTCTTCCAGGTGATCAGTCGCCGCAGCTAATGATGAATAAGCTTCACTATAATTTCTTGAAAGGCGTCTCAATTGAAGAATCGACATGACGGCCAGAGAAATCCCCAGGACAATCCCCAAAGCAAGCGTCACTACGACAGCATCGCGCGATGCCTGTTCAGCCTCTGCCCAGCGCTTATTTCTAAAGCCTCTTTCTCTCTCAATAAATTCATCAAAATTTCGTCTAATAGAATCCATAATCGCCTTGCGGGCCGTGATCATTTCATCAGGTGATGGTTGTTTGAATTTTTTTCGGTAAGCGATCGTAGCCTCAGCATTTTCATTCCATCCGGTGTAGAGAGTTTTAATCTCACGGATTTCTTTTTGCTGAATCGGATTGTCTTTAACCAGATCAATAATTTTATCGGCCAGGATAAAAAACTTTGATTGGGCCTTAACCCAAGGACCCAGATAGACATCATTGTTAGTAATGATATACCCTCTAAAACCCGTCTCAGAATCGATAATGAGCTTAATCCCCTCAGTGGCCGTATTGATAACTTCATCAGAGTGGCGGACCTTGTGGTTCTCCTCTAAAACGGTATAAATCTGTTTAACAAATAGAATAGAAAGTAAAAGAGAAAGGGCGATCGGTAGAATAGTCGCTTGAAAGAGAATTTTTTTAAATTCTCTTGGATCAACAGGATGATCCCCACGACCTATCATTGAAGACAGAAGCTTTTTTGGCAGCTGTTGCATAACCTTTCCACTAGAAGAAATTGGTTTGGCTACCATATCCTATTAAACAAAGAATTAAAATTTTTTTTCCAATTGAATAAGACGCGTTCCCAAAATTTCTCTGAGAAACATTTCTACAGAAACATCTCGTCTTGAGCGACGCGATGTTCTCTCACTCTTATTTTTTGTGGAGATTTGTATTTTTTTCTCTTTTTTAATAAGGCCAGTCCCTAGCATAACAGCAATTGTGTTCATATTTCACTCCTGAGTTTTTTATTAAGCAATTGATAGGCCAAATTGGGACACCAATGGGGCACAAAACAACCTACTAATTTTATTTAATTCGTAAAAAAATGCCCTTCTCTTTTGGGGCAGTATTCCCGGGATTTTTGTCCAAAGGACGTTTCGAAAAATGGGTATCGGACTTGCTTTTCACTAGAGCATTAAGGCTTCAATGATGAGGCTTAACTATGAGGAGTTAACATGAGATCAAAGGGAATTTTTGCAGCACTTCTTTTTACTATCGCTGCAACTGCATGTTCATCATCAAGCAACATGGAAACGGCCAAGGCAACAAACAAGTATGAAGCACAAAAATACGGTGAGCAAAAAGCAACAACTCCCGTTTCATCGACCGATGCTTACTACGCTGTTTTAGAGTTCGATAAAGGGACTCAACGCTTAAGTGAAGCTGGGAAACGAAACTTAAAAAATTTCATCAACACGGCAAAAAAAGAAGGTAAACCAATCGACGACATCAAGATTCTTGCTTGGGCCGATAAGGAGTACCCAAATGAAAAAGGCGCAAGACTTTCTGACCGCGATGTAGCGATTGCCAAAGAAAGAAGTAAATCAATTGAAAAATATCTAAAAGAAGATTTAAAAACTGAGGGTGACTACGCCACTTACAACATGGCCAAACGTCCAAACAAGGTCAATGAGTTCTTTAGAGGTGATGATTACAAAACGAAAAAAGTTTTTGGTCAGCCTAATGCCGTTCCAGTGGGAACAGAACTTAATGCCTTCATGAAAGACAAGGCCGGAAAAGCATTAATTATGGTGGATTATTCTGAAGTTGAATAAAAGAAAAAAAGGGTGGTTTTTAAACCACCCTTCTTTTTTAGGTATTAATTAAACGGATATTTTCTTCAACCATGTCATCTAGAGTCTTCACGATTTCCTTTAGCTTTTCCATATTGCGGTCTTTAGCTGATGTTTCCAACGATACTCCAAGAGCGCTAATCTGTGGAAAGCCAAACGTCTCACCATGCCCCTTAAGCCTGTGGCCGACAACCTGAGAGAACTCGAAATCATCTTTTGCAAGACTTTCCTTCAGCTGAGCAACTTCTGCTTGCCTTCTGGATAAATAGACGAGTTTTTGGTCTTTCATAATTTCCATGGAAAAGAATTTACACCTCTTTTACAAGTAATCAAGGTGCAAAACATTGGGCCCCATCTTAAATTTTCTTAAGACATGTATAACATTTGTTTTTAGAGCTTTTGCTTTGCACTTTCTGCGGCCTCAGCAACTGCTTCTTTAGCTTTTTCTGCTCCTCTGGCAATTCCACTTTTCACGTTGCCCCAGGTATCAGAGAAGTAATCGTTTAGTTTAGTCTGAATGGATTCTTTCGACTCACCATAACGTTTTTGAATAATCCCAGTTAGCGCCGTCAAATCACCTTTTGCCTGCTCCAATTCATCATCTGTGAGCTTGCCCCACATTTTTCTAATCTCACCTTTGGCCTCAGTCCATTTCCCTTTAATTGTGTCTTCATTTAAAACGAAATCACGTTTTGTTTCTTTGTTTGTGTCAAAATGCATAAAGCCTCCCTATTGTTTTTTCCAATGATTTTCTCCATTGGAGATCACTAATAAGAGAGCAAATGGCTTGCCAATTTTTTTGATGTGAATTTGAATTGTTAAGAGAGAAAAAAGAAAGAAGGGGGTATATCTGTCTCTTATACACATCTGACGCTGCCGACGAAGGCTTCTGTGTA
>CAXHHE010000108.1:0-9256 GCA_964016365.1 uncultured Bacteriovorax sp.
CACAGAAGCCTTCGTCGGCAGCGTCAGATGTGTATAAGAGACAGGCTTATCAATCAACCACACACCGATAGGTAAATTCTCAACCAAGAGTTTAAAAAGTTTTTCACTCTCCTTTAAAGCAATTTCGGCTCCTTGTTTTTCAACAACCAGATTCGTTACGTCTTCTGCCTGATTGATTATATAAGTGAGATTTCCCTCCATATCGAGAACAGGTGAATTCATCACCAGCCAGAAGTGCGTTTCAAATGTTTCATTATCATTCATGATATCGTAACGAAGAAGATTCATCTTATCAGGCTTTTTACTTCCCATTACTTTTTCAAAAGATTCTATAAGCAGCTTTCTGCCATTAGCTTCCATCTCATTTGGATTTTCAGGAAAAACATCGAAGACCCCTTTACCCAGGATATCTTCTCTTTTTATTTTTGTTTGCCTCATATAAGCATCACTTACAGCGACAATAGTGTACTTTGGAGCATCGGGAAGAAAAACAAGAAACAATCCCGGACTCGATTCAAAAAGTAGACGAAAGTCAGGAGTGTCTTGTGTATTCATCTGAGAATCCTTAAGAAAAAATTAACAACATTCTTTGTCTCCCAAACTGAAAGGACATTTCGTCTTCTGTTTTGCCTTGTAACTTCATTCTGATGTGACATTTTTCCCTCTCAGTGATGAAAAGAATACCTTTGTAAAAAATTGCAAAGCTCATACCAGTAACATAATTTGTAAGCACAACCTTTTTCAACAAATGTCATTCTAAAAGAAATATGAAGGAAGAATTAAGCTTGCGCAGTCATTTTGCAAAACAATTAAATAATAATCCCTGAGTTTAAATAAATTCCTCTGAGAATAGTGCAGTTTCATTCACAATCAATCAGTGTTATAATGAGTCCATTCTTTAAACTCACAAGCGATCTTTTAATATGAAAAACAATCAAGAAGAAACTCTCTCTCCCTTAGTCTTATGGCTGATGACTATTGCTACTGGCGTGTGCGTAGCAAACCTTTATTACTGCCAGCCTCTTCTGCACCAGATGCAGGAAACATTTAAAGTAACGCCAGGTCAGATGGGTGCCATCCCAACTCTTACTCAACTTGGATATGCCGTTGGAATGCTTTTTCTCATTCCTCTTGGAGATCAGATTGAAAAAAGAAAACTTATTTTTGTTTCAACAATTATCTCTGCGATGACATTAGTCGGAATGGCCCTTTCACCAAATCTTTTAACTGCAACAATCATGAGTTTCTTAATCGGTGTAACAACAATGACTCCGCAATTTATTATTCCTTTTGCTGTTCATCTCGCTCCAGCTGAAAAGCGCGGCCGAGTTCTAGGAATGGTTATGAGTGGTCTACTCCTGGGAATTCTTCTGGCAAGAACAGTCGCTGGTTTTGTTGGTGCTGAATACGGATGGAGATTTATGTTCGGCCTGGCCGCAGGTGTACTTGTTGTTTTTGCTGTTATCTTAAGACTCGTTTTACCGGTAAGCCAGCCAAGTTACCAGGGAAGTTACATTAAGCTTATTCACTCTGTGTGGATACTCGTAAAAGAGCAGCCAGTTCTTCGCGAGTCGATGCTCTTTGGTTCAATGCTCTTTGGTGCCTTCTCTGCTTTTTGGGCCACACTTATCTATTTGATGGAGTCCCCTGCTTTTCATCTTGGTGCAAGGGCCGTTGGGCTCTTTGGTCTCTTAGGTGCTGCTGGTGCATTGACTGCACCTATCATCGGAAGACTTTCAGATAAAAAAAGCCCCCGCTCTGCGATTATGATTGGCTTTATTTTAATGGCCCTTTCTTTTATCCTTTATATGACTTTGGGACAACACTCGCTGATTGCTCTGTCTATCGGAGTGCTTCTGATGGATATTGGACTTCAAGGAAGCCACGTCTCTAACCAAAGCCGCGTCTTCTCTTTGATTCCTGAAGCGCGCAGCAGATTAAATACTGCTTATATGTTCTCATACTTCCTGGGTGGAGCTCTAGGCTCATGGCTTGGATCTATTTCCTGGGGGCTTTACGGATGGACTGGAGTTTGTGCGAGCGCGCTTCTCATGATTGGGATTGGTGCTCTTCCCTTTGTTTTAGAGAGAGCACGCAGAGCTTAGAAAATAACTAAATCAATTAAAATTTGAACGATGGTTAGGACGACGGATGCAATAATGGCCGTTGCCCAGCCATCAATCTTAAAACTCGACATCAATCCTGCGGCCATTCGAAGAACAATCGCAATAATCACAAAAGTAAAAAGCCCTAGAGTTAAAATATTGATTGGTAAAGTGAGGATAAAGAGAATTGGTTTTAGTATGGCATTCAATAAACCAATAACCACACTGGCCACCATCGCTGACTTAAAATCCTTGATATCAAAACCTTTAACTAATTTTGACGTGACTAAAAGACCAACAGCAGAGAAAACCCAAACAAGCAAAATATGTAACATAGAACCTCTTTAAATTTTTTCCGCAAACCACTCTGCAGACTTTTCCAGAATTTTTTCATCGACACTGATTTGAATCTCTTTTGCCAGATCAGAGAGTTTCTTTTTCCTTAAGACATCTCGCCAAGCATTGTCTGCTTCGTACATTGCCCCGGCAATAGAACATACCGGAAGTTTCATTTTCTTTAATTTTGGCTCACAAGGATTATTGCGTCTGATTTCCTGACAATTGAAAGTATTTTGTCTACCCTCTACGGCCTCTACAACCTCAAGCATATTGATTTTATCAGCAGCCCTGGCAAGTGAATAACCGCCCTTAGGGCCAAGCGATGTGTGAACCAGCCCTGCAGCCGCAAGCGATTGCAGAGCTTTTGATAAATACTCTTTCGGCACCCCGTGAAATTCAGCGAGGTATTTAGCAGGCACTTGCACGCCTTGTGGCATTCCCGCCAGAATCATCATGCAATGAAGTGCCCACTCTACTTGGTTTCCTAAAATCATAGTCCTGCTTTATCGAGACCGTAGATTTTATCTAACGATCCAGGTGTTGACCTGAATGTGGCCCCGAATCTGTTCCATAAGTTAATCATAGCCACAGCAAGTGTTAAATCAACAATTTCTTTTTCTGAGAAAAATTCTCTCGTTTTTTGATAAAGATCATCACTTACATGTGCCTGGTTTAATTTTGTCACAGCTTCTGTCCAAGCGAAAGCTGCTTTTTCTTTATCATCAAAAAGAGGCGACTCTTCCCAAGCTGCCAGGTGGTGAAGGCGTAGGTCCCTCTCACCATCAATCTTTGCTTCTTTCACGTGCATATCAACGCAGAATGTACAGTTATTAATTTGTGAAGCTCTTAGTTTCACCAGGTGAATAAGCTTTTTATCAAGACTTGAATTCTTAATCATGGCCTCTACTTCACCAAACTTGTTAAAGGCATCAGGGTTGTGTTGGAAATAGTTAAGACGAGCTTTCATGGGTTCTCCTTTTTTAATTATGGACATATTTTATCCGCAATTAGAATTATTGTCAAAAGCGGGTCTAAATTGTCGCTTTTTAAGATCTAATGTTAGAAAAACCTCTCTAAAAAAATCTCACACTCGTGGTACTTTCCTTCTGAATCATTGTATAGTTAAGCATACAAACGTCCGTGAGGTTTCTATGGCCAATCAAGTTAATCCCTTATCACAAGCGGAGTCCTGGAGCAGAGTTGCTGAAGGTTATGCAGAGATGGCGGATTGGGTTATGTCTCCTTTTGCAAAAAAAGCGATTGAAATATCTAACATTACACCCGCCTCAAGGGTTCTGGATGTTGCTTGTGGCACTGGTATTTTAACCTGTATGCTCTCTAATCAAGTTAAAGAAATACACGCACTGGATTTTTCTCATGACATGCTTAATGAATTAAAAAAACGTTTATTAAAAAGAGAGCTCTTTAATGTTGAGACACTTCAGGCCGATGGACAAAACCTCCCTTTTGATGACAACCAATTTGATCATGCCTTCTCTCTTTTTGGTCTTATGTTCTTCCCCGATCGCATTAAGGGTTTTAAAGAACTTCATCGCGTCCTAAAACCAGGAAGTGCCGCCATCGTTTCCAGCTGGGCACCTCTTGAGAAATCGACACTCATGCAAGCAACTGGAGCTGCGATTAACTCTGCACTTCCCGATGCCCCTTCTCCAAGATCTAACTCTCGTTCGTTAGAAAACCCGGAGCTCTTTAAAGCGGAAATGGAAGAGGCCGGTTTTGAAAATGTTCTGATTCAGGAATGTGCAATGAATTTACCGGCGATCTCGCCTAAAATGTTTTGGAAGCTAATGTCTGAAGGAGGTGCTCCAATTGCTTTACTACAAAGCAAATATGGCCCTGACGAATGGCATATGATCTCGACTAAAATTATGAACTATCTTCACGACACGTACACAGAATCTCCAATGCAACTTATGACCACTGCTTACTTCGGTATCGGTATCAAGAAATCCTAAAGTGGTTCTTCTTTTGCAGAATGAATTTTGTTTTCAACATAAGTTGAAAGATTTCATTTAAAAAAAGAGGATAATATGCAAAAAACTTTTCGAAGCTTTTTACTCTGCTTCTCACTTCTCTTTTTTACCCATAATCTGCTGGCCTCTGATCTTTGGGTAAAAACCTCAGGAGATATAAGGCACTTTGTAAGTTTAGACACTGATGAAGGAATCGTTATTAAACACTATGTGCAAGAAAAAGGAGATTACCAGGATCTCATCTCCACCCATGAATTTAGCACACTCTTGGATGCTAAAAATTTTATCAAACAGACTTATCCACAATATCACTCCACTAAAAAGCTTTCCAACTGGCCCATTGACACAACAGCTTCAGACAAAAAGAACAACAACTTGTGGGTAGCTGCTAATCAATGGAGCGATTACTGGGAAGAAAGATATGCACAATGGCTGCAATCTGAAATAACCTCCGACTTTTATATGAAATACAATATACCCACTGATTGTGCGGATGCACTCATTGGCTACCGCTGGATTTTTGCCCGTATCTACTCTCTTCCTGTGGCAAATACGGTTTCTGATACCGGATCTTTGTTTGGACATTTTTCCATGAGAAAGCAGTGGGAAAATCTTCCGACGTCTGCCAACTGGTATGATGATCAACTATTTCTTGCAGCATTAAATTATGTCATGGACATGACCAGTACCAGAACAGTAATGGCCAATGATGGTTTTCCTGTTTCAATCACGAGAAAAGGTTTACAAGCGGGAACATTCATCGTCAGCCAAACTAATGGCTCTGGCCACATGAGAACGATTACGGAAAATTACTTTGATGACCCTTCACAGCTTCCTCTCTTCACACATTCATCAACTGCGCCAAGAGAAGTCAGACCTCTTTATAGAGAAGCGTTTGTCGATCAGGCCTGGCCAATAAGAGGAACGCGAGAAATACTTGCCTTCCGCTGGCCAGTTGTCTCACGCAACTCATGGACACTCACACCTAAGCAAAATGATCCTCGATACTCTACTGAGCAGTTTGATCAAGGCCTTCAGGGAAAATATTATTCTTTTATCCAGTTTGTTATCAGCCGAGTAAAACCCAACTACGATCCATTCAGTTTAATTGATACAGGAATTATCGATCTGGTGAATTACACTAACATGAGAGTCAAAATCGTTCGGGACGGATACGAGTTCTGCCGCTCTCACAACTGCAATCCTGGAACACAAGGTTACGAGGACTGGAGCACACCAAACCGCGATTCAAAATATGTTATTAAGTTTGCTGAAATTGAAGACCTGGTTAAGGCCTTTGATCCCATGTACCCAGGTCTTATGCAGCACTGGCAAGATGCCTTGGATGGAACTGTGCTCGATATTGAGGGGTACTCATTATCTCTGGCAAGGTTGAGATATATCTTTGAGAAAAAACTCGCTAGCTATAATCCCAAGGATTCCATTTTAAGGCGCTGGGGTTTACAATAACACTTCAATCAGAGCAGTCCTTAAGACTGCTCTTTTTTTGCAGGCAAGTTATGAAGAAATTAATCGCCCTTTGTTTATTATTATCGACTCATGTTTTTGCTGGAGACTACATCGATCTTCCAGTTTCAACATTTGAATCAAAAGCTGAAGGCATTTACGATCGCATCAATGATATCATCAATAATCCTGAGCCTGTTTTAGTTCGCTACAAACCAGTTGGAATGAAAATCAAAGATAAAGTCATCAATCAAAACCAAATCCAGTTTTGGGCAACAAAAGAAGTTCTAGGTATCTCAAAAACTGTTTTATACAAGGGCACGCTGGATATTTCTTATGTTGATTCTCAACCAGCTCAAAAGTGTTTTAAGGCCTTTTTGGATTTCAACGGATCAGGCGATTTAATTATTGAAAATATCGAAAACCTGGAGATGGTTTTTTGCACGAAAGAAAAAGGACCTGATCAATTAAGTGCTACGGTAAAATCTAAAATGAAAAAAGGACAAGGCTACGGCGGGGTGATTGGTCCAATCGCTAAAAATTTAATCGCTGATCAAGTCGCTCCCATAATCGCTTCTATTAAAGAAGAAATCGAAAAGGATAACTAATGTCTCAGCCGTGGTTGTTTTTCGCTCTTGGTTCAGCTTTTTTTGCTGGTTTAACTGCTCTCTTTGGAAAAATGGGTGTTGAAAACGTCAATTCCAACATGGCCACATTCGTTCGCACGATCGTCATTCTTTTTGTTTCTGCTTCTATCATCACGATGAATTCAGAGTGGCAACGAGTTGATAAATTTTCTTCACGCACTATTATCTTTTTAGTTCTCTCTGGTATCGCGACAGGATTGTCGTGGTTATGTTACTACCGCGCTCTTCAACTCGGGCACGTGGCGCAGGTCGCTTCAGTTGACAAGCTTAGTGTTGCATTTGCAATTATTCTTTCTGCTTTTATTTTAGGAGAAAGCCTTACATGGCAAACTGCACTTGGGTGTCTCTTGATCATTAGTGGATCAATCGTTATCGCCCTTCCAAAATTCTAAGCTTTAACTTTTCTTATGGAGACTTCTTTGCAGTATAAAAAGCAAAAGGAGTTCATCATGATAAAGTTTTACCATTCACCTCACTCTCGTTCGACTGGCACTTTATGGCTTTTAGAAGAGTTAGAAATTCCTTATGAATTAGAACTGATAAATATCAATGCTCCAGGTGGTGCACCTGAAGCTTACCGAACAATTCAGCCGAACAAAAAAGTCCCGGCCATTGTCCATGATGGGATTATTATCACCGAGCGCGCTGCGATCACTACTTACTTATGTGATGCTTTTCCCGATAATGATATTGCTCCGCAAGTGGGAGATTTAAGACGTGGACCTTATCTTTCAATGTTGGTTTACTGTGATGCAGTCCTCGATCCAGTCATAGCGGCCAAGACACATCAATGGACATACAAATCGAATGAATTTTCATTCGGTCTTTTTGACGACATGGTTGAGTATTTAGACCAAAAACTCATTCATCACCCCTACGCCACAGGAAGTGATTTTACAGCGGCCGATGTGCAGCTAGGAATAATGCTCTATTGGGCGATTAAAATTTTTCCAGTGATGCCTGAGAAAGAATCTTTTATGCGCTATCTTGATCGCCTAAGTGAAAGACCCGCTTTTATCCGAGCGCTGAAAAAAGACCAAGTGCTGGCCAAAAATCCGAATTCAACGACCGCCCACTTTCCTTACGACAAACCAAGTCCCCGCCAGAATCAGGACAGTTCCCATGATCATATGTACGGTGATGGATTCTCTTAAAAAAAGCGCTCCCCAAATCATTCCAAAGACCGGCATAAGAAAAGTCACTGTCAAGGCCTTTGCCGGTCCAACATCAGCGATCAATTGATAATAAAGTAAATAGGCCACAGCACTACAAAGAAGAGCAATACCTAAAACATTAAGAGTAATATTTAAACTCACGCTCTCCGGAATTGGTTGACTTAACGAGAGTGGAATCAGAATAAGTCCGGCAAACAGCTGACATCCACCAGCAAAAGAAAGTGGCTTAATGTGGGAAGCAAATTTTTTAATATAAATCCCAGCAATAGCATAACAGCTGGCCGCCACTAAACAGGCAATGATAGCAGAAAAAGCGTTGTTGTTAAGTTGAGTTGTTCCCAAGTCGACAACTAAAGCAACCCCTGCACTAGCCAGCACAAGCCCAATTATTTTTGACCAGGTCATTTCGTCTTTTAGCCAAAGCCATGAAAAGATCACACCGAACATGGGTGAAGTTGAATTGAGAATCACCTCATAAGAAGCAGGAAGATAAAGTGCACCATAAGCAAACAGAGTAAAAGGGATGGCCGAATTGATGACCCCAATTATTAAGTAATGCTTCCAGTTTTTTTTCCATTCCAGGTCAAAACCTTTTGCCGCAAAATAAAGACATAGTACTAACCCACCAATAAAGAGTCTTAAGTTAGTCGTAAGAAAAGGGCCCAAAACTGGCGCAAGAATTCTTAAAAAAATAAATGAACCTCCCCAAATAGCGGCGAGGGTAAAAAGGCGAATCAGATCAATTGTTTTCATGCAAAGATGTTAATAGGTTTTCTTAAGTTCCACAGCAGAATATTCCTAAGCATTCAACTTTTCCCCATTGTTACTCGCAGCTAAGTCCATTTTTTCCCCGGAACAAAATGAAGAGTCATGAGAAATTCGAACCCCTTCATTGGTTCTAAATTTGCAACATTCGATTGTGAATAGAACTTTAGGACAGGGTCCAGCTAAAACAAAGGATTTTTCATGATCAACGCATTAGAGACTCTTAAGCACCTAAGACAATCTCTGAACGATGAAGATGACGACACAAGCGTTATTCACATTATGGAAAATCATCACAAGTACCTCAAAGAGTATATTAATATGCTCAATGACAGCGAAACCGCTCCTGAAGACAAGCAAGCTTTGACATCACTTTTTCTTTGTATTTTTCAAATGCACGCGCACGCTGAAGGAGATTCTTTTTATCCTGCGCTCAGAGAGGCTTCAAGTCATGAAGTGAGACTCTTAGGGATAAAAGGCCAGGATGAACATGAGATTGCCTTTGAAATAGTCGATGAAATTAAAAGTATGGATTACGAACATTATTGGTCAGATGACATTGATGCAAAAATCAGAGTGTTAACTGGTTTAATTAAATCCCATATCAAAGAAGAAGAAAGTGTGGTTTACCCAAATGCTAAACGTTCTCTAAGTGAGAAACGATTAGTGAATTTAACTAATGAATATCTCGAGAAATGTTTAATGTACCTGGATATGGCTGTCTCTTATACACATCTCCGAGCCCACGAGACGCTCAGTTATCT
>CAXHHE010000109.1:0-9218 GCA_964016365.1 uncultured Bacteriovorax sp.
ACCACTACACAGCAGCCTTCGTCGGCAGCGTCAGATGTGTATAAGAGACAGATTAAGTCCTGACTCGGCATTAAGACGCGCCTGGATTTTATCTTGCTGGTTATAAATTTTAATTTTGTTAAGTTTAGTTTCAAACGTAAAGTCGGCCAGAAGGAAAGTTAAAATAGCAATAACCCCTAAAACTAACATTAGGGCGATTCCGCGTTCGTTTTTAAGTGTTGCTTTTAGAAAACCGGGTTTAATTTTCATCTTCATCCCCCGGTTGATCAGCGCCCGTGCCTTGTCCGCCGGCAAAACCGCCGCTTTGTTGAGAGCCATCTGCACCTGTGCCTCCAAGGGCCCCGGTTTTGATGTCGTCTTGTTTAGTGTTGAAATAAGGGTTCAGCACGCGGAAAGTTTTTTCCAGCTTTTGTTCGTTTTTGTCTTCATCAATCCATGTCACGCTGACTTTTAGTGAGCGGATAAGATTTTTATTTTCATTTAACTCCTGAAGAGAGGTCGTGTATTTTTTTGTTCTCTCATCCCAGAAGGAAAATTCTAAGTCTTTGACTTTATCCATCACGACCTGAAACTTTGGTTTCGACCAGTCTTGAGTGGAGTTGTAGATATCTGTGGCAATCGTTTGACGAACGACTTCGTAGAGGCCCGAGACCTTATCATCTGGATTATCCGGGTCCGGCTCCATGGCACGCAGGCTGTATTTTACCCAGGCAAAACGCGACTCTTTTGCGTCGGAAAACTTTCTGCGGTTGGCCTGTGTCAGGAAAATGATGCTCGATTTTTCTTCTGATTTAAACTGCGGGATGAGTGAACCATTGTTGGTTCTTCCATCGAAAGCCCCGTTGGCATTGGTGTTGGTGTCGGCGTAAACATCCGCTGAGTTGCTCGCTGTTGGAACAACCTTAGAATTGGAAAAAAGCGGATTGTAGATTTGCGAGATATCACTGTCGAGGCGTCCGATGGCCGTTAAGCTCTGAACTGTCTGGCGGTCTTCCTTGATAACACGGTCTTTGGTTTCAGTGTTGGTATCGATCATTTTATAAGTTGCAAATGAAACCATCGAGAGAATGGTAATAGCAATCATGACTTCAAAAAGTGTGAAGCCTTGATTGTTGCAGAGTTGTGAATCTCTTTTAGAATGTTCCAATCGTCACATCCGCATTTTGGTTCATAAGCCAGGCATCAAGTTTGTAAGTTTCACCTGAAGCTTTATTCTTCACAGTTACTTCAACCTGCCAGATCATCTTTTCCATATTTTCTTTAAAGACAGTAAAAATTCTTTTTTCCAGCTGTTTTTCCTGGCTCTCTTCTTCGGACTGATCAGTTTCAGCTGAAGAAGCGATTTTGGCCATGTCAGGCACAAAGAACTTTTTATACTCAACAATCGTCTGGTAATTGGCGTTGTTTTCAACATCCTTTGTTTCTTTGGTGATAGTCAAAGAATCGGAGAAGGCCGGAGGATTGGTGATAATTTCGTTGATTTTATTTTCGCAAAAGTCTTTGAGAAGAATGTCTTCTTTTAGTTTGCCAGAATCCAGCAGATTGTAGCCAAAGCCGGTGACGAAGGCCGAAGCAAACACAGCAAAAATGGCAATAGCAATCATAACTTCAATTAACGTGAAGCCTGAGCGGTTGCCAAGAAGGTTAGTCCTTATCTTTCTTTTAGCCATGTCTCAAAAATTTCTTTTGCCTTAGCCGCTTGCAGATCGTTGATCTCGCGGTTAGAAATATTTTCCAGTTTATGGGTCTTCTTTTCAATCTTTTGATTAAATGGGTTCACTTCCAGTGAAATCACACTTTCATCATTGGCCAGGATAATGATGGCATCATCTTTTTCCCCGGTAGGGAAGGTGTAGATGGAGACATCACCGGTGCTCTTAAATTTCTCCGAGCTTCCATTGCCTATACCCAATATCTTAACACCATCTGGTAGTTCTTTGTTGGAATCTTGGAATTCCTGAACCTTGTTAAACTGCATATTGGTTTCTTTGATTTTTTTAGCTTCCTTTTCCTGTTCTTCTTTGCTTTGAGAAGTTGACTCATACTCAGGTTCAGGCGGGAGAACAAAAGAAGAGCTCGGGCCGTATTCAACAGCATATTCCTGAGGCGCTTTATCCAGCATAAAATGCAGACGAACAACCGAGTTTCTAAGAACGGCTTCATCGCTCATAAAACGAACTGCACGCTCGAGATTGTCGCTTTCTTGGCTTAAGTCTTGGGTCGTAGAGAAGGGGTTCGAGAGGGCCATGGCCAGAACGAGAGTGATCAAAACCAAGGCTATCAGGATTTCGATGACCGTGAAGCCTTGGTTAGATTTTAGAAGTTTTGATTGAATAAGCTTATTCCGCTGGAGCAGCCTCACCGCCAGTTTCTCCACCACCAGAGGCAGCAGCTCCACCTTTTGGTGCTCTTAAGTAGATGTCAGCATCATTGCCTTCACCACCAGCTTCACCATCGTCTCCGTAAGAGTAGATGTTGTATGTTTTTCCATCAGACTCGTAAATGTAATCATTTTCCCAAGGATCCTTTGGAATACCATCACCTTCGATAAATCCGTTAGCAGGGTAGTCCTTACACTCACGGCCACCTGTTGGTTTTGAAATAAGTGCTTCCAGACCTTGTTCTGTCGTTGGATAAAAACTACATTTTCTTCTGAATTCTTTTAAGCGTGCATCAAGATTGCTCATCTGAATTTTTGCAGCTTTGATTTTACCTTCAATAAGTGTGTCGTTGAATTTACCAACAACAAATGTACCAGCGATCGCTAGTAGTGTTAGGGCAATGAGGATTTCAATCAAAGAGAAACCTCTTTGATTCTGGGCAAGAGCTTTAGTAAAAGACGTATTTTCCATTCGGACTCCAAAAAAGAGAAAATAAGTTATCAGGGTTTGTGTTTGTTTTTATCTACCAACATTGTTGAGATCAATAAGTGGCACTACTACCGAAAAGATAATAAATGCTACTACAAGTCCCATTGCTACCATCATTATAGGTTCTAGGATGGATGTTAGTCCAGCAAGTTTTGAATTTACCTGATCTTCGTAGTTTTCTGCTACGATTTGAAGCATGGGCTCTAGTTCACCTGATTTTTCTCCCAGTTTAATCATATGGGTAACCATGGGAGGAAAAAGCTCTGAGCGAACGAGTGGACCAGTGAGAGAAGCTCCTTCGGAGACGCTAAGGCGAGACTCTTCAATTGCTTTTTTCATATGGACGTTGGAAATCAAGTTGGAAACAATCTTCATTGAGACCAGAATTGGAACACCTGACTGAAGTAGTGTGGCAAGTGTCGAGCAGAAACGGCTGACGTTAACCATGGTGACAATTTCGCTGATCACCGGAAGCTTCAGCATCAATCCATCATACTTCGCCTTTCCATTTTCTGTGGCGACATACTTTTTAAAGGCGATCCATCCACCGATGATTCCCAGGATAACCAGCCACCAGTAATTGATCAGGAAATTAGAAAACCAGATACAAAGTTTAGTTTGTAGTGGAAGTTCTTTTTTCATCGACACGAAGATTTTAGTAATTTTTGGGATAACGAAAATGAAGATAATCCCGATCATGGCGCCACCGGCACCCATCATGATCATAGGATAGGTCATAGCACCTTTAATTTTATTTCTTAGCTTTACCTGGCCTTCGGTAAAGTCGGCCAGTTTTAAAAGTACAACTTCCAGCGTCCCCGAAGCTTCTCCGGCATCGACCATGTTGACGTAGACGTTATCAAAGATCTTCGGGTAATCCCCAAGAGCTTTAGCAAGTGAAGACCCTTCGTTAACTTTTTGTCTGATTTCAGAAAGAGTGATTTTTAAACTTGGGTTGTCTGTTTGGTCAACCAGGGCGGTGAAAGCTTCTACGACTTGAATCTTGGCGCGAAGGAGAGTGGCCAGCTGTCTGGTCATAAGAGCGAGGTCATTAATAGAGACGGCATTTCCGAAGGTAATCCCTGCATTCTTTTTTACTGAACCGGAAGTTTGTTCATTGATTTCAATCAGCATGATTCCCATGCTGCGAATGCGTGCCTTAGCTGCGTTTAGTCCTTCGACATTCACTGTCCCTTTGACTTCGCTGCCCGATTTATCCATCCCTTTATAATTATAAATCGCCATTAGTGTTGTGATTCCTCATCTTCTTCATTGATTGCGCGAACCATTTCTTCAACCGAAGTAATACCTTTGAAAACTTTTTCCAAAGCATCCTGACGAAGAGATTTCATTCCGTTTTTCATCGCCATCTTTTTTACCGTATTGGCATCGGCCTTCTTTAAAACCAGCGGGCGAATGTCATCCGTCATAATAAGAAGTTCTGATACAACTGTCATCCCTGCATAACCAAGATAATTACACTTCGGACATCCTTTAGGTTTGTATAGTGTCGCTTCTTTTGGCATTGAGTGGACATCCAGCATCTGGAAGTCGTAATCAGAAGGAGCGTAGGCTTCCTTACAGTCGTTGCATAGAGTACGAATTAGTCTTTGCGCTAAGACACCTGCAAGAGAAGAGGCAATTAAGAACGGCTGAACTCCCATATCGATAAGTCGGTTAGGAGCAGACGAAGCGTCGTTGGTGTGAATAGTAGAAAGAACAAAGTGACCCGTTAATGAAGCTTGAATCGCCATCTCTGCCGTTTCCAAGTCGCGGGTTTCTCCCACCATGATAACGTCCGGGTTTTGACGAAGAATAGAGCGGAGTGCGCGGGCAAAAGTCAGGTCAATTTTATGGTTAACCTGGATTTGCGAAATCCCCTGGAGCTCGTATTCCACCGGGTCTTCAACCGTGATGATCATTTTATCTGGTGTATTGATACGGTCTAACATCGCAAAGAGTGTTGTCGTTTTACCGTGACCAGTAGGTCCTGATACGTAAACAACTCCGTGCTTTCTTTTTGAAAGCTCATCAAGAGCTTTTAGGTTTTGTCCATGGAATCCCAGGTTTTCCAGAGTCAGAATGTTGTTTGATTTCTCTAAAACCCTCATTACGATACGTTCACCGTTTTGAATAGGGACAACACTCACACGAATATCGATGTCCTTTCCGGCCATCTTGATTTTAATACGACCATCCTGCGGAAGACGCTTTTCAGCGATGTCCATAGACTTCGTCATAACTTTCAGACGAGAGGTAACTGCGGCCTGAGTTTTAATCGGCTGGCGAAGAATCTCTCTCATAACTCGGTTGATACGGAAGCGGTAGACGACTTCTTTTTCGTAAGGCTCAATGTGAATATCTGAGGCGCGCTCTTTAATCGCGCGGAAGATGATCGAGTTAACGAAACGGATAACTGGTGCTTCATCAGCTCCAGCTTCAAGGATATCGATAGGTCCGTCTAAGTCCAGGTTCTCATCAAAGTCACCTTCGATAGAGTCGACCACGTTGCGGTTTGCTCTCTCATAGATGCGGTTGATGGCGTCTTGAACTTTAAGGGGGCTCGCGACAACCAACTTAACTTCTTTCTTAAAAATTTCCTGAATGTCATTGATCGCATCAAAGTTAAACGGGTCTGTCACCAAGAGGGTGATAGAGTACTCCGTTTCTAAGATTGGCAGGACTTCGTGAGTCTTAGCGTAGTTGATACTGATGTTTAATGTCAGGTTCGGGTCGATTTCTTCAAGTTTCAGTTCATTTAAATAAGGAATGTCCACCTGATGGCAGATCACTTTAATGATATCGTGAGGGTTTATGTAATTCTTCTTTAAAAGAATTTCACCCAGAAGCATTCCTGATTCGTGTTGAATCTCTAAGGCCTCTTCCAGCTGGGCGTCGGTGAGCGATGTATGTTTCAAAAGGAGCTGGCCGATTTTTTCTTTCTGGCCTTCAACTTTTTCCATCATGTGATCGGATATTTTCACTGATACTTCCTTAAAAAATGTAATTACTGTACTGATGTCACCGGATCAGTCGTTCCCGTCGGCTTGTTTTCTGCTTTCTGGATAATTTCCTGATAGTCAGGAACGTTTCCTTCTGTTGCGTCTACACCAATCGCTTCATTTCTGTCTTTGTACTTTTCAGTTTCACTTGTGTCGTACAGAGGACCTTCACCTTGTTTTTTAGCTTTGTCGTAAAGTCCTTTAACTGTAGTAGAGAAGGCATCGTCGTCTCCCACCATGTTTTTTAAGTGTGACTGACGGCGGTTAAGTAGGTCTTTAACGTTTTCAGCATTTGTTTTTTCATATGAGGCCAGGATTTTTGGCGTCATGAAGAAGAGTAGGTTAACTTTTTCAACCGACTTCGTCGTGTTCTTAAATAACCATCCTAGAACCGGGATATCTCCCAGTAGAGGAACCTTGCTTGTCGTATTCGTTTCTTTATCGCGCATTAAACCACCCATGGCGATTGTATCTTTATCACGCACAACCACTGTCGTGTTGAATGCTCTGATAACTGTCCCAACTCCACCTTGAGTCGAGTTGACTTGTCTTCCAGAGAAGTCGACGATCTTTTGGTCGATTTTAAGCTTCACAAATCTTGTCACTTTATTGATTTGCGGAGTGATTTTTAAGTTAAGTGAAACTTTTTGCATTTTAATCGAATTAGTTGTTGAACCATTCGTTGCACTTGTTGTTTCAGTTGTCGGTACTTCTTCCCCAGACTCGAAAGCACCTTCCACGTTATCCATTGTTAAGATTTGTGGAGTAGCGAGAACGTTTGTTCCTGCGTTTGTTGCAATGGCCGTGATTAGACCGTTAACTGAGTTAACCTGGATTGTATCTCCAGTTGGTGTCTTTAAATCTACTTTTCTTCCGATACCACCACCAACGAAAAGTCCTGAAAGGTTAGTGATATTGTTTGTCATAAGAGAAAGAAGGTCGTTTGTGTTACCGTATCCAGCTTTTTGAGATCCACCAGAACCATAAGCTCCAATTAAGCTAATCCCGAATCCTTGCCCTCTGGAAACCTGAGTCTCCATCATTAGACCTTCAACATAAACCTGATCGCGTGGGATATCTAACTGAGCAATAACTGTTTTTACCGTTTCATAGTCAGTAGGAGATGCTGTTACAACAAGAGCGTTATTTTCTTTATCAGAAGTGATTTTTACTTCGCTGTTAAAGAGAGTAGCCGTTGTTGCTGTTCCACTTGTTGGCGAAGTAAAACGAGTTAATCCACCTGCAGCTCCTGATCTTGGAGCGTTTCCAACTAGAGATGAAAGAGTTTTTGCCAGGGCTTCAGAGTCACCGTAGTTCAGGTAGTAAACGTGGATTTGTCCAGAGCCTGCTGCGACAACTTTTACGTCTAGTTTTTCAATCAATCCACGAAGCTCGCGTGCCCCATCAGAGTTTGCCATAGCGATAATTGAGTTCGTTCTTGGCTCAGCAATAATGCGAGAGATATTTGATTGAGACGTTGAACCAGATGAGGCGACTGTGTTTGTTCTTGGAACTCCACTTGCACCCGAACCGTTCTTTAAGATTTTATCCAGTAGAGTCGCGATCTCTTGGGCCGATGAGTTTCTTACTTTGATAATTTGCAGCGACTCTTCGTGCCCTGGGATATCGATGAACTTAATAAGTTTCATCAGACGGTTGATGTGCGTTCCTGTTTCCTGAACGATAACCGTGTTTGTTTGCTTGATTTCAATGATTCTTCCGTAACGAGACATGAACGGACGAAACGAGTTCGCAACTTCTCTTGAGTTAACATACTTAAGAGGGATAATCTGCATAACGTAGTTTTCAGTATTCGGAGTGTATGTCCCCGTGTACATCGTCGTTGGAGAGTATCTGATATCGCGGTTATTAACGATCGTGTAAAAAGCACCCGATTTTACCAGTGAGTACCCGTTGATTGATAGGGCCTGAAGGTAAGCTTTCCACGCATCTCCAATGGTAATAGGAGTAGGTGAAGAGATCGAGATCTTTCCTTTAATGTCTTTATCCAGGATCAGGTTTAATCCTGTAAGTTTCTGCATGTGTTTTGTTAAATCCAGAATCGAAACGTTTGGGAAGTCGAAGCTCGTTACAACTTCAGGACCGAAAGCTGTTTCAGGGTTTAAGTTAACGTACTTTTTATCTGTTTTTGTCGGGCTAGCAGATCCCGTTCTTTTTCTTCCGAAAGTATCAGATGAGCCGCTTCCACCACGAGAGCTTTCTTCAAATGAATCAGACCCTTCATCGGCCATTTCGTCGCCGCCTTCATCATCACCTGGAGCAAAATTGGTCGTATCCTGTGGCGAAGCATCCAGTAGTGAGCTTGCTGATTTTCCTGTATCCGGGATAGAGATATCAGAAGGAGTGTTCACACCTTTTTTAGCGTTGGCCGCTCCACTTGGGCGGTTGAATTTTGTTTTGCTCTTAAATTTGTCAAACTGTGCTCTTACTTCAGGCGATAGCCCCACTGTGGTAAGTAGGAGAGACGCGGTTAAGACTTTCGAGAGATTAACATTTTTTTTCATTTAAACGTCCAAATTAAATATTTTTATTCAAACCCGTATTCTAATGTTTCGTTCATTCCATTTCTCTTAAGGCCAATCTGGAACTGGTCAATTTCTTTGATTCGTCCAAGAAGAGTCATAAGTTCATTGAGATTTTCAATTTTCTTTCCATTGATTGACGTGATGACGTCATCGTTTTGGATGTTTAGCTGAGAGTAGATTGACCCTGGAACAACTTCTGTCATCTTAAATGACAGCGATCCGTCCGGGTTAGTGATCTGCACAGCTTTTGCTTGTGTCAGGACTTCACTCATATTGCTGATCATATTGTCTCTGAAAGCGCGCTTAATTTTAAAAGAGTTCCCCACGTTTTTAATGCTTGGGTTAAGGCTCTTAAACATTTTTTGGCCAACTTTCGGTGAAACGATTTTCATCGGAGGCATTATTGGCGCGTCTTCCTCTTCGCTGGCAATGTATTCACATTCACCTGTTGTCAGGTTCTTTAAGATGATTTTCATGCGGTTGATTCTTGAAACTTCAACAGCATTGTTTAGTTGTTCACCTTCTCTCACATTTACCAGCTCACTTGATCCACGAACCTGAACTGAAGCTACAGACTTCACTGAATCCTGAAGAACAATTGTATCCAGAAGTTTTAGCGGCTCAGAAGTAGGGCGTTCAGCATCTGTACAGACAATGCTGGCGATGTCGATCTTTGGACCTTTATCAGAGGCCTTATCGCTTTCTTTAACGTTAAAAAGGTTTGTTGAAGAAATGCGATTGATGTCTTGAAGAGTGGTGTCAGATTTTTCAATCGGCATGCTGATATTGCCTTTTACCGT
>CAXHHE010000110.1:0-9174 GCA_964016365.1 uncultured Bacteriovorax sp.
ACACAGAAGCCTTCGTCGGCAGCGTCAGATGTGTATAAGAGACAGCAGCTGGATTCCTTTCATTAATAAGAACGTCATCCGCATCTTTAAATGTACGATCTCTGACAAAACGACAGACATCTCTAAGATGGAGTCTCTAAAAGACCAGAGCTTCGTAGCTGTAGAAAAAGAGCTCGTGGCCGACCTGGATGACTTCATCCCACAAATGACTATAAAGGAGCTGGATAATATCGAAGGAATCGCCTTTGGACCACTCCTGGCCAACGGGAATAGGTCTTTAGTAGTCGTTAGTGATAATAACTTCGGAAAGACCCAAAGAACGCTTTTTATGGCGTTTGAGCTTATTCCTTCTAAGTAGTAATTTTTATACTGACTGTCTAAAAAAGTGACAACTTTTTAGACAGTCGTAAATCTTTAGACACCTTCTTCTTTCTAACCCCTAAAATACACAACCTCAAAATTGGCATTCCCCTTGCTCTATGTATAAGTAACAAACCTCAAAAGAGAGTACGTTATGAAAGCATTAGTTTTTACATTTTTAGCCTCACTAACATTCAACACTGAAGTAGAAGCAAGCATCCTTTGCCACACTCCACGTATGAATAAAATTTTTGAAGTAAGTGATAAAAAAGTAACTTTCTTCAATGAATTTGATTCTCATGCAAAAAGAGAATTAGCTTCTGTCGTAGGAAGAACAAAGTCTAATGAATTAGGACTTACTAAAATTGTGGATTTCGAAAACCAAAAACACACAATCCACATTGCAGATACGAACAGTTTTTCTGATGTTAATGACTACATCATTATCAAATCGAGAACTGGTCACGAAGTGACGTATCCGTTAACTTGCGAGAAAAAATAATTTAACACCGCTTATCCCCCCCCCCATCGAAAAGCGGTATCAAGGCCTTGTCTTTTCCCCCAATGAGGCAAGGCTTTTTTTAATTCTCAAAGCCTATTCTATCAGTAAGAACGAAGTCCCATCTACTCCAACAACATTCAATTCCATCTCACCTTTAAGCAAAATAGAATTGTAAGCTTCGACCAGATGATTATTCACAGACAACTTCCCCTGCAGATTTAAAATCGAAGGAAGTCTTTTGGATTGAGATAATGGAAGCGAAAGCTTCTGTCCTTTTTTCAAATTCACCAATGTTAATTTAAAATCCGGATGCTCAGCTAAAACCTTTGCCCCATCATGACTAAAAATATTTTCAGTGAATTTAAAGAATTCTTTTGTATTCGCGCTCGGATCAAAGTTAATCACATCGAGAGATTTCTCCACATGAAGTTGTCTTGGTTTCCCCTGAGAATCAAGACGGTCCCAGTCCCAGACGCGGTAAGTGATTCCTGAACTCTGCTGAACTTCGGCCATGGTAATACCAGCGCCGATAGCATGGATTGATCCTGGAGGAGTAAAGAAAAAATCTCCAGGTTTTACCTCGAAAGCATTCATGTACTCGCTCATGTTTTTCTTATTTTCCAGGCCTTTTAGAAATGATTCTTTGGTCACACCAGGCTTCATTCCTAAATATAAAATCGCATTTCTCTCGCATGCGATGATGATATAACATTCAGCTTTACCACTGCTATTTTCATGCAGACGCGCGTACTCATCATCAGGGTGAACCTGAACAGAAAGATTTTTTGCTGTATCGAGAATTTTAACCAAGTACGGAAGTTCTGCGTGAGAAGAAACTTCTAATTTTTTTCCGTTACAAAAACTTGGCCCTTGAGGATGAACTGAAATTTCCCATGTTTCACCATAGGGATCTGCCCCTTTTTCCACTGGGAGATTTTTCAAACTTTCTAAATGTTTTCCCCCCCAAATTGTTCTGTGGGCCGAAGGAGTTAAATAATAAATCATAAATCCTCTAAGAATTGGCGATATTCTCTCAGGGGGGGCATGAGATTTCAAGGGTGTAAGCACGAATTACAGGGTTTTAGGACCCTCTGCTAAAATGGCGAAATGAAGCACTCTTTTCCAACCCTTTACCTCTTCAATAACGTCTTTTTCCCTCAGACGGTTATCCCGCTGACGGTGAATGATGGAATCTCAAAAGAGGTTCTACTGGAGTGCTATGAACAAGGTCAGCACCTGGCCTTCTATCACCCGAGCCTGCGCGCCAACAAGATTGGAACCGTTGGACGCATTCTGCTTTTAGAACACAACGACGACAAGAGCATGACCGTGTTGGTGCAAGGGTTAGCGCGAGTGAAGCTTCTCATTCAAGAGCAGCACCTTCCCTTCCCTATTTTTCAAGTCGAAGATTATTTTGATGTTCAAGACCAGGCCGTCATTCTCGATGACTCTGTCGGACGTTTACATGTAATTTTGGAAAACTGGCTCAACCGCCACATCACCAGTACCAAAGAACGCGAGCGCTTTTTAAAAGAAATGAACTCGCCTACAAGGCTCATTAACAACCTTTGTCTTTTGGTTTTAAAAGATGTGGAGCTTAAAGAAATCTTCCTGACGAGTGTTTCACTCTCTGACCGCATTCGCATGATGGACGCTCTTCTTCGCGGGAAAGCCCCGGAGATAGAAGACATGGCCATGAGCGAGGCGATCAAAAATTTTGAACGCCTCGAACCTGATACTGATATAAAAAATGCAATTTAGTTTTTAGAACAGGGGAACGATGAAGTTCACCAGGTAAAGACCTAATCCAGACACAACTGGAATACATAGGTTGTCGTCGACAAATTGAGAGCACATCTCAGAAATCGCGCCGATGATTCCTGCTAAGATAGCAAACACTAAAAGGTGTGTGCTTGGACCAACATAAATCAATCCGTACACGATAGTTGCTAAGTAACAAACTGAGAAAGCAGCAATCGTTCCTTGAAGTGACTTATTTGGAAGGATCTTGTCTCTTCCGTAAAGGATTCCAAAGAATGAAGCGATAGGATCAGCAAAGATTAAGAATAAAATAGCAAGAATGGCGATGCGCTCAGGGAAGAAGAAAAGTGCAAGCGAAACACCTAGAGCATAAAAAGGTAACCCACTTACTGAGTTCCTCTCCGACTCTCTCATCACTGGCTTCATAAGCAGCATGGCGATCTTATTCACTTGTGGATTTCTTAAACGCAAGAACTCGAACAAGAAAGCAGCAACAGCAAAGGCCAGAAGAATATAGGCCACATTATCTACTGAAATGCCTGATTTCTTGTAAGCAATAAGACCTGCAAGTCCTGTAGAGATGTGCCAAATTTTGCGAGTTAAGTGCAGATCAGTTCTTAAACGCAGTGGCGATGTGATTCTAAATTGTGACATATTCACTTGACCCATTTAAGGCTCCTAAGTCAGAGGCCGCTTACAAAAACCTAGTATGCAAGTCGCCTATTCCTTTCAAGTATCTAATTTATCGTTTTTAAGACTATCTTAAGACGTCACAAGAGTAAATCTCCCTGCATTAATTACAACAATAATGTAATCAACCACTTTGCTATTTTTTCGCTTACCAATCCGATATTTTTATCCCTATAATATCTATTGCAAATACAATTGAATGTTATTGCCGTAGATAATTTAGGATGGAATCTAGTGTTTAATAATAACGACCAAAGTAGTCTAAGTAGCGAATTTCAAACACATTTGTCGCCCCAAGGGCAACAAAAAATCTGGGCCATCGGTGGTGGTAAAGGTGGGGTTGGAAAGAGCCTTGTGACGGCCAATTTAGCAATCTGCTTGGCCCTGATGGGACATAAAGTAGCTGCTATTGATTTGGACTTGGGGGGGGCGAATCTCCACACTTGCTTGGGCGTACCCATTCCTGAAAAGACACTTTCTGACTATCTTTCTAAAAAAGTCAGAACTTTAACTGAACTTTTAACCCCAACAGCGATCAATAACCTCTTCATCATTTCTGGTGCCCAGGATGATTTGGGAATCGCTAACCTAAAACAAATGCACAAAGCGAAACTTCTGGCCCAGTTCAGCGAACTACCAGTGGATTACGTTTTACTCGATCTTGGTGCGGGGACAACTTTTAACACGATCGACTTCTTTATCTCGGCCGATCAGGGAATCATTACGACTCTTCCTGAGCCGACATCAATTGAGAACTCATACCGTTTCATCAAAACGGTTTACCATAGAAAGTTAAAGATGGCCGAAGAGCTACTGGAAATCGGACCACTGATTGACCAGGCCATGAATGCTAAACTTTCTCAAAACTCTACGCCTGCTGACTTAATCAATCGTGTGATTGAAATCAACCCGGTTGTAGGACAAAAGCTTCGCTCGGAGATCAACCGTCTTCAACCAAAGCTAATCATTAACCAGGTAAGAACTCAGTCTGATATTGATATCGGTTTCTCGATGAAGCTGATTAGTAAAAAATATTTCGGTATCAACCTAGATTATGTTGGTTACCTTGATTACGATGCGACAGTTTGGCAGAGTGTGAAGAAGAGAAAACCTCTTCTGATGGAGTTCCCTAACTCTACTCTGGTCAATAACTTTGACCGTATCATTCATCGTTTATTAAACATTAATTAATAATTAATCTAATTATTTATTTTTTTAGCCCAAAAGAGTTTTATGAATAATCCGACGTCTGATTTAAAAAATTATTATGAAGTTTTAGAAATCCCGGCCAATGCCCGTTCGGAAGAAATCTATCACAGCTACCAGAGAGCTAAAGCTGCTTATTCTTCTGATTCACTTGCACTTTACTCGCTAATGAGCCCCGAAGAATGCAGAAACGTTCTGGAAATGGTGGAAGAGGCCTATTCAATTCTTTCTGACCCTACAAAAAGAAAGCGTTATGATGAAGCCCGTGGACTGAACCGCGACTTCAGCTCGCTAAGTTACAACTCTCTTTCTGACCGCGTGGCCCCTTTAAGAATTGAGCGTGAAGTGATGCCGACTCACCAGGTGAGCAGTGCCTCTTCTGTGCTTCCAAGTGCAGATTTCACTCTGAACTCACAATCAACTGGTTCAGACAGTGCTTCATCTACGGCAACAAATGTAAATAAGCTTGTAACTCAAAAGAGATTTGCTCTTGATTACGTGATCAATGCTGACTTTGAAAAAGAAATTGAAGAAGCAACTGAGTTCACGGGAGATTTCCTGCGCAAGATCCGCGAATATAAAAATCTTGACCTTGACCGCTTAAGCGATATGACTAAAGTTTCTCGTCTCTACCTTCAAGGGATCGAACTAGAAGACTTTGGAAAACTTCCCGCACCTGTCTATGTCCGTGGGTTTGTTTTCCAATATGCTAAATGCTTAAAGCTAAAACCAGAAGTCGTTGCTAACTCTTATGTAGCAAGGATGAAAAAACTGAAACCATAATGAATGACTTAGAAAAAGATCAAATCGATTCATCAGCAGAAGACTCAGAACAATTTTTAACTTTCACGATTACGAATGAAGATAGGGAAACCTATAAGCGCTTTGATCAGTATTTAGCAGAAAAAGTCGAAGGCTACTCCCGTACTTTTTTAAAAAATCTTTTTCTAAAAGATCAAATCACTCTGAGTGAAGACTCCCCGGTTCAGGCAAAAATCGAATTAAAGAAAATGCCTCCTGCCGGTGCCATTATTCAGGTTGAAGTTCCACCACTATTGCCTTCAACGGCACTTCCGGAAAACATTCCACTGGAAATACTTTACGAAGATGAGCATCTGGTGTTTGTTAATAAACCAGCAGGACTTGTCACTCACCCTGCTCCAGGAAATTACACTGGAACATTAGTCAACGCTATTCTTTATCACTGCAAAGACATTCAAGGTGTCGGCGATCAAAAGCGCCCGGGAATTGTCCACCGCTTAGATAAGGGAACAAGTGGAGTCATGGTTATTGCAAAAACTCAGGCCTGCCACGAAGGTCTGGTTCTGCTTTTCTCTACTCATGATATTGAACGATACTATGAAGCCTTAGTTATGAGATACAAGTGCCAGTCTTACGGCACAATTGAAAGCAATATCGGTCGCGATCCAAACAACCGCTTAAAAATGAAAACCGGAACCACTCGTGGAAAACCGGCCATCACTAACTATAAAGTCCTGGAGCTCTTTGATAAACATGTTCACATGGAATTCAAACTTGAGACCGGACGCACGCACCAGATCCGCGTGCACACTTCTGAAATCCTGCGCATGCCGATTATCGGTGATTCAACTTATGGATCCCCAAATGAGCAGATGATGAAGCTGGGAGCAGACTATAAGGAAATCATTGGCGGTTACCCTTATCCATTCCTGCATGCCAAAGTTCTGGGACTGGTTCATCCAATCACCAAAGAAAAGCTTCGTTTTGAAGTTCCACCTCCACCACTTTTCCAAAAAGTACTGGAGTACTCGAAAAAGAAAAGTGAGGACGCTGCTCGATGAACGAAGCCATCACTTATGAAACTCCCCTTTTAAGAGGACGCTTCATTGTGTTTAACGAAAGGCCTGACCTGGACTTCTTGAAAGTTAAGCAGACTCATTCGGATATCGTTCTTACTGAAGGGCAATGTGGCCCGGAACAAATTGGCGACGGAATCGTCGGCGACAGCACAACCCCCAAAGCTATTTTAACTGCCGACTGTGTTCCTCTTGTTTTAATTGGCAAAGACCAACACGTTGTCATCCATGCCGGCTGGAGAGGACTGGCACAGAATATTTTAATCAATAAGCTGGTTAAAGAAATCAACCCTGTTTTTGCTTTTATCGGCCCTCACATCCGCCAGGACAATTACGAGGTTCAAAAGGATTTCCTGGCCAATTTCCCTCTTCACCAGGAAGCTTTTAAGACCATCGACGGAAAGATTTATTTTGATCTTTCTTTTGTCTCAAAGGCGCAACTAAAAAGCGCTTACCCCGGTATAGTAGTAGAAGATTGTGGTCTTTGCACTTTTGCCGACCCTAAATTTCACAGTTACAGAAGAAATCAAACAACAAGTCGAAACTGGAATATTTATTTTCCTGAATAAAAACGGAGTACCTTATGACAAAAAGATCTGTGTACAATAGCTCGATGAATACGACCATCGCTCTATTTGTACTGAGCGCTCTCATGATCGGTTTTTCAATCTACTTAACCGGCCACTACTTTGAACTTAAATTCCCAACTGGTTTAGAATCAGGCTCACTATGTAACCTGAACAGTTATTTTAACTGTGACAAGACAACTCTTTCACCAATGTCAAATATCGCGGGTGTTCCAATCTCTGTTTTTGGGATTGTGGTAGGTGCTCTGGTGATGCTTGGACTCTTCATTAAGAATGAAGCTTATGAAAAAACAATGTACTTCGCCCTGATGATTAACATGCTTGGGTGTGTGGTGCTATTTTTCTACTCGCTTTTTGCCCTAGGTGGCCTGTGCCCTTTCTGCTCTCTTTATTATGTTGTTTCAGGGATCACTCTTTGGATGTTCTATAAAGACAGCGAAGACTACAAACCAAACTTTGCAGTTCTTGGTGGTTTTGCTGCAGTTGTCCTGGTTGCGGCCTTCATTACAAAATCAACTGTAGATAAAAAAACTGAAAACATTTCTGCTGTTGCCAATGACCTGATCAGACAGTACTACGCGCTTCCAAAACTTGGTGAACCTAATCCTCCATCGGAATACAAGATCGCGACTGCTGAGAATGCTCCGATCCAGATGCAGATTTTCTCTGACTTCGAATGCCCTGCTTGTAAGGCCCTTTCTGAAGTTATGCCTCAGCTTCTTCTGCGTTACGGTGGAAAAATCAATATTCAGTATTTTTTCTACCCACTAGATCACAATTGTAACCCGTCAATGGAAAGACCACTTCACCAACAAGCTTGTCGTGCAGCTTATTACGCAACTTGTATGCCTGCTGAAAAATTTGGCACTCTTCACGATGAAATCTTCCACAATCAGGAAAGACTTCCAGATTTCCTGGACGAAGCGATCAAGAAAAACAATGTGGCAAAGTGTGTTGCCGATCCGGCGACAAAAGCAAAAGTTGTCAGCATTATCAATGCCGCTACTCCATTTAACATCAGATCAACTCCGACGTTCCTTCTAAACGGAGTTAAAATCGAAGGAGTCCTTCCTCCTGATCAGCTTTTTGCAATCATGGATGAAATCATTAAACGTGGTGGAAAATAAGATCTAACACTCAAAGCGGCAGTTATCCTGCCGCTTTTTTTTTACCCAGGATCGCTCGTCAGAGCTTTTTTAATATATGGTGTGATTTTTTCGCTTAACTGCTTTAGAGTAAATGGCTTCACTAGAATGTCTTTAATACCGCCTTCAATCGCCTTAAAAACATCCTCTTGAGACAAGGCCCCTGACATCAGAACAATCGGTGTGCGCGCATACTTGATCGAACGGCGAAGAAAAAGGGCGTAATCAATTCCTGTTTTTACAGGCATGATATTGTCGATCAAAATCATATCGAAGTCTTGATTGGAAAGCTTCAACCCCGCCTGCTGAACATCAGCGGCCGTCACACAGGTCACTTCTTCACTTCGCAAAGAAAAGAAGGCCTGAACCAGCTCTCTGATTTTGGGGTCGTCGTCGACCACTAAAATAGCATATTTTCTTTTTGCACTACTCATCTACAACTGCACCAATGGCCCCAACCAATTCTTCTCTGGTAAATGGTTTCAAGATAATCCCTTTTAAATCCAGTTCATCTTTCATTTTTTTGTATTTCTCAACAAAGTCTTTCGAAGTCATAAACAAGACAGGAACTTCGATATTGCGCTTTCTAAGCTCCCTGATAAAGCTCTCTCCATCCATTTCCGGCATTTTGAAATCAGTGATAATAACATGCACAGATGTACGCTCTACTTCTCTTAACGCTTCAGTTGCACTTGAAGCACCAAGGAAAGCGTAACGGCTCTCAGACAGAAAATTCATACATAGGTTCAGAATGTTAATTTCGTTATCAACAACTAAAACGCGGACAACCTTATCTCCTTCGTTGATCAGTTTTTCCCAGTTTCCATTAACTAAACCGGCAATACCAATGGCCGGAAGAGTGATCCTGAAATGGGCCCCTTTATCAGATTTAATCAAGTCTAGTTTCCCTTGATGAGACTGAATAATCTGCTGAGAAATAGACAACCCGAGTCCTGTCCCCTTTCCAATATCTTTAGTTGTAAAAAAAGCATTAAAAATCTTTTCGCGGTTTTCGTCCGTGATTCCAGCTCCATTGTCTCTGTCTCTTATACACATCTCCGAGCCCACGAGACGCTCAGTTATCT
>CAXHHE010000111.1:0-9172 GCA_964016365.1 uncultured Bacteriovorax sp.
AGATAACTGAGCGTCTCGTGGGCTCGGAGATGTGTATAAGAGACAGGTGTTCATGAACTTTGTGATAACGATGTCTTGGTAAACTGGATCAGGAAGTACTTCTCTGACGTCCGCTTTTCTTTTTCTACTCATATGATACTCCTCTTCACTTCTTTCCTTCGAAAGAAATTACTCTCCCCAACCCGAGTAAACAGAAAGGGGAGTGTGTTATTTAAAATTACTTATGTAATTTACTATTTCTTAGGTCTTTTCGCGCCGTACTTAGAACGACCTTGGCGTCTCTTATCAACACCAGTCGCATCTAGAGCACCACGGATAGTATGGTAACGAACCCCTGGAAGATCTTTTACTCTTCCTCCACGGATAAGAACGATACTGTGCTCTTGAAGGTTGTGACCTTCTCCACCGATATATGAAGTTACTTCAAATCCTGAAGTAAGCTTAACTCTACATACCTTTCTCATAGCTGAGTTTGGTTTCTTTGGAGTCGTTGTATAAACTCTCACGCAAACTCCACGTCTTTGAGGACATGATTTTAAAGCTGGCGATTTAGTTTTCGAATACTTATCTTCGCGACCCTTTCTGATTAACTGATTAATTGTAGGCATAATCCAACTGCTCCCTTAAGTTCCCACTTCTGCAAAAATACTAGCCATTTTTCTTACCAGAAGAAAATGGCTAGTTCAAGTTTATTTTTAAAATGATAATGAAGCTGCAGACGACACTTCGTCCTCGCTCATTACGGCCTCATAGTTTCTATATCTTGGAATACCCGATCCTGCTGGAATTAGGCGTCCCATGATTACGTTTTCTTTTAATCCACGAAGTGCGTCAGATTTCCCTTCAAGTGCTGCTTGAGTAAGAACCTTTGTCGTTTCCTGGAAAGAAGCTGCAGAGATAAATGAGTCTGTCGTTAAAGATGCTTTTGTGATCCCTAGTAGAAGCGGTGCCGCTTCTGCTGGTTTCTCGCCTGCAGCAATAAGTCTTTCATTTACTTCATCAAGCTCACCGCGAGTTACTGAATCCCCAGTTACGTAAGTAGAGTCACCAGCGTTAGTGATTTCAACTTTCTTTAACATTTGAGATGCGATTACCTCGATGTGTTTATCATCGATCTTAACCCCTTGTAGGCGGTAAACTTCTTGGATTTCGTCAACGATGTAACGAGCAAGAGCTTTAACCCCAAGTACACGTAAAATATCGTGTGGGTTAGATGGTCCATCCATGATTGGTTCCCCAGCACGGATATAGTCACCTTCGTTAACAACTACGTAACGTCCTTTTGGAACTACGTATGTCATTGGATCTGATCCGTCTTCTGGACGAACGATGATTCTTCTGTTTCCTCTTAATTCAGTACCAAATTCAATTGTTCCTGAGATGTCAGAGATCTGAGCAGCGTTTTGTGGCTTACGTGCTTCGAAAAGTTCAGCAACACGCGGAAGACCTCCGGTAATATCCTTAGTCTTCGTTGTTTCACGTTGAACTTTTGAAACCGCTGTACCAGCGTCAACTTTGTCACCTTCAGATACGATGATCGAAGCTCCGACTTGTAGACGGTAAGCTGCGTATCTCTTCGTTCCAGGAACAAGAATTGGAGAACCGTTGTCATCAACAATCACGATACGTGGTTGAAGAGATGGGTTTTTAGATTCTGTTACAACTCTGTGAGATAGACCTGTAACCGCATCCACTTGCTCGTTAACTGTAGATCCAACAATTAGATCTTCGTATTTAACAGTACCAGAAACTTCTGTAAGAACTGGAATAGCGAATGGATCCCATTCAAGTACTCTATCCCCTACCGAAACTTCCTGACCTTGTTTGAAGAAAATTTTCGATCCGTAAACTACTGGGTATCTTTCCTTCTCAACTCCGCGAGCGTCTTTTACAACAAGCTCTCCGTTTTTGTTCATAACGATAGTAACACCTTCGTTATTTACAACAGAAACTACGTTTTCAAGGTGGATAACACCGGCAGTACGAACTTCAGTTTTATTTACTTGAGCACCTGCAGTTGCAGTTCCCCCAACGTGGAAAGTTCTCATCGTAAGCTGTGTACCTGGCTCCCCGATTGACTGAGCAGCGATTACCCCAACTGTTTCACCGATTGAAACGAGTTTTCCGCGAGCAAGGTCGCGACCAAAACAGTATGCACAGAAGCCGTGTCTTTCTTTACAAGTTAGAACTGATCTAACTTTAATCTGATCGACTTCTTGTTCTTTAAGAACTTTCAGGTCTTTTTCAGTCAGCATGTAGTTTCTTGGGAAAACTTCAGTTCCTGAACCAGACATAATAGCTTGAGCAGTTACACGGCCCATTGCTCTTTCAGCAACGTGCTCAACAACTTCTCCAGCTTCAATTCTTGATGTAAGCGTGATTCCGTCAGTTGCGTTACAGTCAACGTTTCTGATGATTCCGTCTTGAGCTACGTCAACTAGACGACGAGTCAGGTATCCTGAGTTCGCTGTCTTAAGAGCTGTATCGGCTAGACCTTTACGAGCACCGTGAGTAGACGTGAAGTATTCAAGTACTGATAGACCTTCACGGAAGTTAGAAGTAATTGGCGTCTCGATGATCTCTCCAGATGGCTTCGCCATTAGACCTCTCATCCCTCCAAGCTGTCTGATCTGCTGAGTAGAACCTCTGGCTCCAGAGTTCGCCATCATGTATAGAGAGTTGAATGATGGAGCATTCATAGTCTCTTTACCATCTTCAGACGTGAAAGTTTGAGTCGAAATACGCTCGATAACTACTTTTGTTAGTCTTTCGTTTGTTTGTGCCCAAACGTCGACGATTTTGTTGTAACGTTCACCATCAGTAATAGAACCTTCGTTATATTCTTCAGTGATTTTTGAAACTTCTTTATGAGCTTCAGCTAGAATTCCTGCTTTTTCAGCTGGAATTGTCATGTCGTTAACGTTGATCGAGATACCCGCTTTTGTCGCGTACTCGTATCCAAGTCTCATGATAGCGTCAGCTAGCATTACAGTGTCTTTTTCTGTACCAACACGGTAAGCGTGGTCAATTAGTTTCCCTAGTTCTTTTTTCCCTAGAATTTGGTTGATGTCGTTGTACTTAAGACACTTAGGTACTGCATCCCAAACGAATGTACGACCTACAGTTGTTTCGATCATTGTGTTGTCGATACGAACTTTAATCGGCGCTTGAAGGTGTAGGTTACCTGAGTGGTAAGCGAACTGTGCTTCTTCCTTAGATGCGAATACTTTGTTGTATCCACGAGCGTAAGGTCTAATTCTTGTCATGTAGTAAAGACCAAGAACGATATCCTGAGAAGGAACGACGATTGGTGTTCCGTCTTTTGGAGAAAGAATGTTGTTTGTCGACATTGCTAGAATACGACATTCGATCTGAGCTTCAATCGATAGAGGAACGTGAACGGCCATCTGGTCACCGTCGAAGTCAGCGTTGAACGCTGTACATACTAGAGGGTGAAGTTGGATCGCTTTACCTTCGATAAGGATTGGCTCGAATGCCTGGATACCAAGTCTGTGTAGAGTTGGTGCACGGTTAAGTAGTACCGGGTGCTCTTGAACAGCTTCTTCTAGGATATCCCAAACTTCTTGCTTTTGTTGGTCAACCATCTTCTTAGCTACTTTAATAGTAGTACAGTGACCTTTTTCAATTAGTTTGTTGTAAATGAACGGTTTGAAAAGTTCCAGGGCCATAAGCTTTGGAAGACCACACTGGTGAAGTCTTAGGCTTGGACCTACTACGATTACCGAACGTCCAGAGTAGTCAACACGCTTACCAAGTAGGTTTTGACGGAAACGTCCTTGCTTACCTTTTAGCATGTCTGAAAGTGAACGAAGAGGACGCTTATTAGCTCCAGTGAACACTTTACCACGACGACCGTTATCAAATAGAGCATCTACTGCTTCTTGAAGCATTCTCTTTTCGTTACGGATGATGATTTCTGGAGCGTTAAGCTCTTTTAGTCTTCTGAGACGGTTGTTTCTGTTGATTACACGACGGTAAAGATCGTTAAGATCTGAAGTCGCGAAACGTCCAGCTTCAAGAGGAACTAGAGGACGAAGATCCGGTGGAAGAACCGGAATAACATCCATCATGAACCACTCTGGCTTGTTTTCAGACTTAAGGATTGATTCAACAACTTTAAGTCTCTTGATAACTTTAGCGCGAGCCATTTCTGTTGTAGCTGCAGCTAGGCCACGACGAAGTTCTTTATTCGTAATGTCCATATCGATTTTTCTAAGAAGTTCTTTAATTGTCTGTCCACCCATACCAGCTTCGAACTCGATTCCTTGCTCTTTTAGCTCTTGGTATTGTTGTTCAGAAATTACGCGACCAACTTCAAGACCACCATCAACATTGTCAGTAGCTGAAGAAGTTACAACGTATGCTTCATAGTAAAGAACTCTTTCAAGTTCTTTTAAAGTTAGGTCTAGAAGAGCTCCCAAACGAGATGGAAGTGATCTTAGGAACCAGATGTGAGCTACTGGAGCTGCTAGTTCAATGTGACCTTGTCTTTCACGTCTAACTTTCGAAAGAGTTACTTCAACACCACACTTCTCGCACACTACTCCTCTGTGCTTCATTCTCTTGTATTTTCCACAAATACATTCGTAATCTTTGATTGGTCCAAAGATTTTTGCACAGAAAAGACCATCTCTTTCTGGCTTGAAAGTACGGTAGTTAATTGTCTCTGGCTTCTTTACTTCACCAAAAGACCATTCTCTGATTGTATCTGGAGATGCCATTCTGATCGAAACAGCTTCTACGCTGATTGGATCTTTCGGCTTATCAAAAAAGTTTAACAAGTCTTTCATTTTATATTCCTTGTACGATTTAAATTTCTATCTAGTATCCGCTTACCAAAACCAGTGCGGGAGGTTTAAAGTCCCGCACTCCAAAACACTTAGTTAAAAGTGCTTTCTTCTTCTGTGTTCTCTTCTAGTTTAATGTCTAGACATAGAGCTTGAAGCTCTCTGATTAGAACGTTAAACGACTCAGGTAATCCTGGTTCAAGAACCTGTTCACCCTTAACGATCGATTCATACATTCTTGTACGTCCGATAACATCATCAGATTTAACAGTTAAGAATTCTTGTAACGTGTAAGCAGCTCCGTATGCTTCAAGTGCCCAAACTTCCATCTCTCCAAGACGTTGCCCCCCGAACTGAGCCTTACCACCAAGTGGTTGCTGAGTTACTAGAGAGTATGGTCCAGTCGAACGAGCGTGGATCTTCTCATCAACAAGGTGGTGAAGTTTTAACATGTACATCGCACCAACTGTTACGTCTTCCGAGAATACGTCACCAGTTTTTCCGTCGAATAATGTTGTCTTCCCTGATCTATCAAGGTCACCAAGTTCAAGCATATCTTTGATATCTTCTTCAGAAGCACCATCGAATACACTTGTAGAGAAACGAACACCTGTTGAAAGTTGTTCAGCTACTTCAATAACTCTTTCGTCAGAAGCTGATTTTAACCAAGCTTCTACTTCTTTAGTTTTGTAGATTTTAAAGATGAAATCTCTCAACTCATTAACTTTTGCTTTTTCTTCCATCATCGTCTTAATTTTTTCACCAAGACCACGACCTGCCCATCCAAGGTGAAGCTCAAGAAGCTGCCCGATGTTCATACGTGAAGGTACCCCTAGTGGGTTAAGAACGATTTCAACTGGAGTTCCGTCAGCAAGGAATGGCATATCTTCTGCGGTAACAACATTAGAGATAACCCCTTTGTTTCCGTGACGGCCGGCCATCTTATCACCTGGCTGAAGCTTTCTCTTAATCGCAACGTAAACCATTACCTTCTTGATTACTCCAGGAGGTAACTCGTCACCTTTGTGTAGCTTAGCGATTTCATCGTTAGCTTTTTGACGAACTCTAGTGATTCTGTTTCTTACGTCAGCGAAGTACTCAGAAAGTTTTTCTTCAAGAGCAGCTTCTAGAGGTAAGTAACCGATAAGTTCGAAAGGAATTGAAGCCAGGATTTCACCTGTAACAGTTACGCCTTTTCCAAGAAGTTCAGTTGTCCCGTCTTCAGAGATAAGTTTATCTGTTGTCTTCGCCCCTTTGAACATTTCAGCGATCTTTTGGATTGCTGATGTTTGGATAGCTTTAATCTCGATTCTTTCGTCACGACGGATTAGTGTCGTTTCGTGGTCGATGATTTCTTTTGAACGAGCGTCTAGTTCAACACCTTCTCTTGTGTAAACTTTAGCGTCGATTACAGTTCCGCGAACTGATGAAGGTACGCGAAGTGATGTATCTTTTACGTCCCCAGCTTTGTCCCCGAAGATAGCTTTAAGAAGTTTTTCTTCTGGAGAAAGTTGAGATTCACCTTTTGGAGTGATCTTACCAACAAGGATATCCCCTGGCTTAATGATCGCACCAACGCGAATGATACCAGCTTCATCAAGGTCTTTTAGGGCCTCTTCAGAAACGTTTGGAATATCGCGAGTGATTTCTTCTTTACCTAATTTTGTATCACGAGCTTCGATCTCGAAGCTTTCGATGTGAACAGATGTAAACACGTCTCTTGCAAGGATGTTTTCGTTAATTAGGATCGAGTCCTCGTAGTTATATCCACCCCATGGCATGAACGCTACTAGAACGTTTTGTCCAAGGGCAAGGTCTCCCAGCTGAGTCGCTGGACCATCAGCAATAACCATTCCTTTTAGAACCTTGTCCCCTTCTTTAACTAGGGCTTTTTGGTTGTTACAAGTATTTTGGTTAGTACGTTGGTATTTTGTAAGTTTATAAACGTCTACTCCAGACTCACCTTCAGAGAAGTTATCTCTTTGGATAACGATTCTGTTAGAGTCAACGAAGATTACACGTCCACCTTCTTTTGCATAAACGATCGCACCAGAGTCACGAGCAATGATTTGCTCAACACCAGTACCAACGATAGGAGCATCAGTTCTAACAACTGGTACTGCCTGTCTCATCATGTTCGATCCCATTAGCGCTCTGTTGGCATCATCGTGCTCAAGGAACGGGATAAGAGATGTCGCAATCGAGATCATCTGAGTTGGAGAAACGTCCATTAACTGAACTTCGTTTGCACCTACTACGGTAAAGTCACCAGCTGAACGAGCAGCGATAGCATCACCAACGATTTTTTTACCGTCAACGTACTTAGCTTCAAGCTGAGCAATAACTTTTCCTTCTTCTTCGAAAGCCGAGAAGTATTTTGGAGCTGAAATCGTTCTGTCTTCGTTTACTACTTGGTATGGAGTTTCAATGAAACCATACTCAGAAACGCGAGCGTATGTTGCAAGAGATGTGATTAGACCGATGTTTGGTCCTTCCGGTGTTTCTACCGGACACATTCTTCCGTAATGAGTAGGGTGTACGTCACGTACTTCGAAACCAGCGCGTTCACGAGTTAGACCACCTGGCCCAAGAGCTGAAAGTCTTCTCTTGTGAGTTACTTCAGAAAGTGGGTTTGTTTGATCCATGAACTGAGAAAGCTGAGAAGAACCGAAAAATTCTTTCACAGCAGCAGCTACTGGTTTTTGGTTAACTAGATCGTATGGCATCATCGTTTCAATTTCTTGAATGGCCATTCTTTCTTTAACCGCTCTTTCCATTCTTACTAGACCAACTCTGAATTGGTTTTCTAGTAGTTCACCTACTGCTCTTACACGACGGTTACCAAGGTGGTCGATATCATCAACTTTACCTTTACCGTTGTTAAGTTCTACTAGGTATTGAACTGTAGTCAGGATATCTCTTTGAGTAAGAACTGTTTCTTCAACCGGAATGTTCATTCCGAATTTGTAATTGATCTTCATACGACCAACTTTCGAAAGGTCATATTTTTCTTTATTGAAGAACAGGTTGTCGAAAAGTTGAGACGCAGCTTCAACCGTTGGAGGTTCACCTGGTCTTAGTCTTTCGAAGATTTTAATTAGAGCGTCTTCTTTCGTTTCAGTTTTGTCGATAAGAAGAGTGTTTCTGATTTGATCACCGAAGTTGATCATATCGATGTAAAGAACGTTAACTTCTTTTACACCAGCTTTAACTAAATCGTGGATTTTTGCTTCAGAAAGAGCTTCGTTAGCAAGACAGATAACTTCACCAGTTTTTTCGTTGAAGATATCTTCTGCTAGAACTTTTCCTACTACTTCTTCAAGTTCAGCTGGAAGATCAGTAATCTTTGCATCTTCCATTTTCTTGATCGAAGCTTTTGTATATTTTTTGCCTTTTTTAACAATCGCGCTTCCTGATTTATCAAGAACGTCAGCGTTTGCTCTTGTTCCAACAAGTAGGTTGAAATCTAGTTTTCTAGAGTATGAACCATCTTTATTGAATGAGATTGTTTCCATCTGGTAGAACTCTTTTAGAAGTTCAGATGTAGAGTATCCCATCGCCTTAAGAACTACAGAAGCGTGAAGCTTTCTCTTTCTATCGATACGAGCGAATAGAATGTTCTTGTGGTCGAATTCGAAATCTAGCCAAGAACCTCTGTGAGGAATGATTCTTGCTGAATATAGAAGTTTCCCAGAAGAGTGTTTTTTTCCGTTGTCGTGTTCGAAAATGATCCCTGGAGATCTGTGTAGCTGAGATACGATTACTCTCTCAGTTCCGTTGTAAACAAATGACCCAGTTTCGGCCATTAGTGGAATGTTTCCTAGGTAAACTTCTTGTTCTTTTACCGAAGAAACAGTTCTTTGCTCAGCTCCGTCTCTATCAACGCTTACGTCGAAGAAAACCAGGCGAACAACTACTTTAAGAGGAGCTTCGTATGAAAGACCTCTTTGACGGCATTCTTTTACTGTATATTTAGGTTCTTCTAGAGAGTATGAAACGAACTCTAGAGAAACAGTTTTGTTAAAGTCGTAGATTGGAAAAACTGACTTGAAAACTTGTTGAAGACCAAGGTCAATTCTCTTTGCAGGTGGAACGTCTTTTTGAAGAAAATCTTCATAAGAGTTTACCTGTAACTTCATTAATGGCGGGGTATCTAATACTGCTGGAGTATTTGAAAAGGTCTTGCGAAACCATTCGTTAGGTGAAAAAACCTGAGTCATCGCGCTCTCCTCGTATAAGAGATAATTCTTAGAATAATTTATAAAAAGCTAAAAACACAAAAAGGCGTGAAAGAGATTCCTCTCTTTCACACCTTATTTCTGTCTCTTATACACATCTCCGAGCCCACGAGACGCTCAGTTATC
>CAXHHE010000112.1:0-9168 GCA_964016365.1 uncultured Bacteriovorax sp.
TACACAGAAGCCTTCGTCGGCAGCGTCAGATGTGTATAAGAGACAGGCTTTAAGCTCTTCCATAATCCCAGGAAGGGCGTCCGCTGGTTTCATAAAGTAATCAGCATGAGGGCCGTTAAAAACTTCAGGATCAACCAACCCAACTAAAAAGATTTTTGATTTGTTTCTTTCGATAACAGCAAACTTCTTGTGTTTGATTAAATTTTCATCTCTTAGGTTGGCAATTAAAAACTCAAATTTTCTGGTGTTAGCAATTCCCTGAAGGAACGTAAGTCCCATGGCAAAATCCTGATCTCCTGGAAGATAGTACTTAAGACCAACTTGCTCTAAACCAAGGGCCAGGTTTTCTCCGGCAAAAGTCAGTGAGTCCTTCATCGTTACAGGAACTACAGATGAAGGAAAGAAGGTGTCACCCGTATCAACGTAGATGAGCTCACTGTCTTTTGAAATATCAGCAAAAAGCCCGGCAACCTGCGGAAGACCTCCAAGCGGGAAGTTTCGACAGCCACACGGATGAGTTTCACCGCTGATATTGTGAGAGAAGACGATAGAGACTTTCTTTTCGACTGGCGCCTTCACCACCGAGTTCTTGTCGACTGTCTCGATAAAGTAAGAACAAGAGGTGAGGGCGAGTAGAGAGAGGATGAGGTATTTTTTCATACTATATGTCTCAGTATTTTCTTGAGAAATTATTTTTTTAGCTTTTGGGCTTCCTGTGCTTCTTTGCTTTTTGGGAAACGTGAGATCAGCTCGTCAAATGTCATGCTGGCTTCGTCTTTTGATTTAAGCTGAGTGAATGTTTTCCCCAGGTTTAAAAGCGCCTGAGGAGCGTAGCTTGAGTCTGGGTTGTCGCTGAAAACTTTTGAGAAGTACACTTTTGCACCTTCATAGTTTTTCTGTCTGTACTCTGTCATTCCCAAGTACAGTGTTGCACCTTCGCGGTTTTTCTTACTGGCCTTTTTGTTTTCAGAAACCTCTTTAAAGATTTCCTTTGCCGAGTCGTATTCTTTAGCGCGGAATTTTTTCATCCCGTTATCAAACGTAGCTGGAAGATCTTCATCCTCCATTTCTACGCTATCTGGATTTACCGCTTTTTTTTTTGAAGACGTCTTTTCAACCGGCTTTTCTGCAAGCGCCTTTAATTTTTCAAGAACTTCTTCGATATATCCACTTTGATTGTTAACTTTTTCAGTTAAAGCTTTTAGGTATTCAACTTGTTCTTTGTTTGATTTCTCCAGAACGTTGATGCGATCGTTAAGGGCCTGGTTGTCTTTAATTGATTGCGAGCGAGCGTGGTTAGCTTCTTCAAGTTGCCCTTGAAGTCTTGAAACTTGCTCTTCGATTGATTGAAAACGAGTGTTTCCTGAAGCTGCCATTTTCTTTGATTGTTGAACTTCTTCGTTTAATGTTTCAACAGTTCTTTCACGGCGGATATCTTCTTGTGTTTTACAAGCTGAAACAAAAATAACTAGAAATGCACAAATGAGAATTTGAGAACGTTTCATGAATCAATACCTCTTCCAATGAGTGTAGATAAATAATAGGGTTGCCTATAAATTTTCTAACGTCTTCTTCCTAATAGCAACATATTCTGCACGTTCGGAATATTTTTTGGATAGTAGAGCGTATTGTTGGGCTTTATTAAAGTATTTGCGTTTGTATGAAGACTTGGCCTTTAGATAGTAATACTCGGCTTTTCTGTAGAGACCGGGAGCTTTGACATCTGCCTGGGCCTCTTTAGCGGCCATGAAAGCGGTCTGGGCCATGGACATTTCAAGTTTCGGGCGTGTGGTAGCTAGACCACACGCTGAAACTAATAGAACAATAAGAATTAAAGCTAAATTATTTTTCAAAATCTTTTAATTACTTTTCAGTTACTACGAAGTTCGCTCTACGGTTTTTTGACCAAGACTCTTCATCGTGTCCAAAAGAAACTGGTTTTTCTTTACCAAGAGAGATGACGCTGATTCTTGAAGAAGCTACACCTTGAGCTACTAGGTAGTCTCTTGTTGCTTTCGCTCTTCTTTCTCCAAGTGCAAGGTTGAATTGAACACTTCCGCGCTCATCACAGTGACCTTCAACTTGAATTCTAACTGATGCGTTTGTTTTAAGGAAATCAGCATTTGCATTTAGTGTATCGCGAGTAGAACCTTCGATCGCTGAAGAGCTGTATCCAAAGTATACAGTCTTAAGAGCACCAGCACGGTTTGAATCAGAGTCACCGTTTAGCTCTAGAGCTACACCAGAGTTGTTCCCATTGTCGATTTGAGAAGAAGTATCTGTACCATCTACACCATCAGTAGGTTTAGTTTTTTTGCTCGCACAAGATGTAAGAGTTAGAGATGCAGCCAAAAGTGTTAATACAAGTACCGATCTGAATTTCATGAAAAAGCTCCTTAATGTTTAAAAAAATCAAAAGATATTCCAAATGATCTTAAAGACAGATATGATTATGCCAACTTTACTGTATATAAGGAAGAAAAAAATGGTCGGAATTCGCGTTTCTATGTTCGCGCTAATTCTTTTTGTTTCTCTCATTTCTCCAATGGGATTTGCAAAAAGTGTCTCTTTAAAAACCATCAATGTCAGCGTTCAATCAGATTACGGAATTCTTCAAGCAGAGATTCACTTTGACGAAAGGGATCTTGATGTTGCGCTTAAAGCAGAACGAGTGATAAAAACAGACCTGATCAAAGCGATCAACTACTTCCAGTATGTCCCTAGAACTATTGTGCATTTTAACGTAGATCCTTACTTAAGGCTGACAAATGGGAATGCGCGCACATTCCCGACTGATATTATCAATCTTTACAAGTTTCCACCTAGCAACAATGAGCACCTGGTGATTATGGAAGATTGGCTTACGGGCCTTATCTTTCACGAATACGTACACGTCACACATCTTGATCAGACGAGAGACTTTTTAGAATTAGGCCGCAATATCTTCGGGTCAATTGCGAAGTTTCCAGTGATGGTAGTTCCAAGATGGTTTACAGAGGGGATCGCGGTCTGGGCCGAGTCTCATCTTTCAAAAAATGGTCGATTGAGCAATCCTCTTTTTAGAAAAGAATTGTTAATTCAATTCCTGCGCGCTGATTATTGCAAGACGATCGATTGCCTTGATGAGCCAGGCCTTTATCCGAATGGGTCTCTGGCCTATTGGGCCGGCGCTCATTTTATGGAGTATATGGAAGAAAAGAAACCGGGGACAATCAAGTGTCTGGTGGAGGAGAACTCTTCAAAGATCCCTTTTCTTCTTAACCGCGTCTTTAGTATTTGTACGGGACAAAATGCAGAAGACTCTTTTACAGAATTCCGCGAGCGTTTGATTAATTCACAACCGCCACAGACGCCGGAAAATGAAGCATGGGGTGATAAAATCAGCAACGCTTTTGGAAGTGATGACCTCCAAAAAGGTATTTATCTCGACGGAAATACACTTTTTAAAGTTGAGCAGTATAGAAAAAGTGAAGCACTGGTTAGTTATGACCTGCAAGAAAATGTGAATATGCTGGTTGCTCAATTCTCGTATCCTATCTCTGATATTTCTGGAATGACGACAGTCCCACAAGTAGACAATGAGATCAGCGATAATGGAAAATTTTTAATCGTCGCTTTTAATGAAGACCCTTATTTCCGAGGCGCAAACCGCGTTTGGAAACTGGTAAATACAGAGACGTTACAGGCCGATTACACTCTTCCTCTAAAAAACGACCCAAGTTATGTCATTGGTCTGGGGAATAATCGTTTTTTAACGGCCAGTTTTGTGAACAACCGTTGGATCATTGAAAGACAAAAAGTTGATATGGCAAAAGGGGTAGTTACGGATAGTGATATTCTTCATTATTTCGGAGCTGACGTGAACCTGGCCTTCTTTAAAAAAGTAGGACAGAAGATCCTGGTAAAATTAAACCGCAAGGAATTGGGAACGGCGCTTTATGTAAGTGACCTGACGTTGGAGAGTTTATACAAGGTCTACGAATCGAAAACGTTTTTTGATCTGCCTATTCAAAATGAAAACTTCTTTGTTTTAAGAGAAAAGGATTCATTAAAACTTTTTGAGTTCACTGACGGCTTTAAAAAAGTTTCAGTCAGCGAAATGGGCAAAGACCTGCTAAACCGTGTGACTTCAGCCGAGATCGGCGATGAACGTGTGCTGGTTTTAGAAAACCGCCTAAAGACAAAAGACATGAGTTTAAAAGAGAGCATGGCCTACTTAAAAAGAAATGCCGGCAAAGCTCAAAATGTTGAAATGATCCAGGCTTCTTTTAAAAATGAGGAAGTGCCGTTAACGTTGAATCAGGCCAAGGCAGAGTCATTCCCGAAAGCTTACCACTTTATTCCTCATTACTGGTTTATCGCTTTTGGCTCGAGCGAAAATCTCTCAAGTTATGGGGCCATGACAACTTTTTCTGACCCAATGGATTTAACGATTTTAGATGCCTCAGTTCTCACTTATCCTTCAGAAAGTAAAGTCGGTGGGCATTTCACTCTTAATCACAAAATTGCACCAGTGAGCGACTTATGGTCATTGAGCGCTTACTTTAACCACGAGTATTCAAAAACAGATTTCAGCTCCAATGTAGATCAGACGACGGAGTGGAGTGTCGGAACACACTACGCTATTTTAATGAAGCGCTGGACGATGGTTCCGGGAGTTTTCTTTGGTCAGACAAAAACAGAAGACTTCATCTCTGATAGAACAGTTAAAAGTGTTGGGCTAAGCAATGTTTTAAGTTACGACGCTCAGACTTTTGATGATGTTTTCCAAAAACTTATTTTTCAATTGAAGTTTGAAAACAATCAACCAGATATCGGGGATGACTACTACAGCGTGCAATCTCTTTTAAAGTTAGAAGGCCGCTTCTATGAAAGACTTGTCGGTGGATTAAAACTTTCTTACGGTAAACTTTTTAAAGACGGTTTTAGACAAGGAGTTATCTACGGTGGGGGAGTGAATTCACTCGACTCTATTCGCTGGCATGAGTTTTATGGACTTCCATATAACAACGCTTATGGAAACGAGATTTTCACTTTCAGACTGCACCTGGATTATAACTTCTGGTACATCAACAGAGGGTGGGGACTGGTTCCGGTGTTCTTTAAAGAAGCTCACTTGCTCCTAGGGAGAGAGTCACTTTACGCTGACAGAATCATCTTGGATAAAACTTTTTATAGAGAAAAAACAATCCATTCTGTGTTTGCCGGGGCCCGTTTAAAGACGAACATCTTTTATTTCATTCCAACAGATATCGATGTGATTTATTCTAATATCCAACGCCCTAATAACGGTGGAAACGTCGGCCAGGTCGATTTTTTAATTAATGCTTCTTTCGAATAGATAAAATAAAACAAGGGACCTAAAACGGGTCCCTTGTGTATTTCCATAGATTGTCTTTGATAATTCCCGGAACAAAAAACGACATAAATCTCGCCACTCTTTTGAGACGGGCAAAACTCTTCATTCCCCATGGATAGTGAGACAGAAGAATACTTTGATCTAAAACACTGAAGAAGTAATCCAGGATGAGTCCAAGGATAATCACATCGTCAATCAGACCAAAAATAGGTATCCAGTCAGGGATGATGTCGATGGGAGAAAGCAGTAAGGCGACCATGGCCAGCAGGACTTTTTTATCGCGCATTGGAATGCGCTCGTCGTTAGCTGTATCTTTAAGAAAGTTTTTTAGATCAATAAAAAAAGTTTTCATATGGTGTATGATAACACTATCATTGAGTGATGGAACTAATAATCTTAACCATCTCTCCTTGTTTGATAGGCAAAAAATAAGCTAAGATAAACTATGAAAAAAGCTCAACTACAATCATCTCTCTTTTTTATTGGCCCGATCCTCGCTGTCCTTTTTGGAATGTACACAGTTTATTCAATGGGAATACCCACAGAAGTGTTCTACCCAAATGCCATTGCGACAGTTTTAGGTATTCCGTTAGTTTACCTGCTGGCCTCGCGCTGGAATGACAGAAGACCATCGCTGGTTCTTCAATTGTCTTTTGTGTCGCTTTTACTTTTGCTTCTTTGTTTCTTTTTCCCTGGGCCAAGCGAAGTTCACCGCTGGATAGTTCTGGGTTCATTTAACATTAATGTTTCGATGATCGTGCTTCCGGTTGTTCTTTTTTGTATGCACCAACTACTGCATGAAAAGAAATACCTCCACGGCGTGATTCTTTTTGCGGCCATCGCTACAGTTCTTGGTTTTCAGCCTGACGCTGGTCAGACAACATGTTTTGTTTTGGCAGGGCTTGTCCTTTTCTTTAGAAATAAAATGAGCGCAAAGATCCGCGCAGCCGCCGTGTTGATTGCTATCGTGACAACAGGTCTGGCATGGAACAGAGTCGATCTTCTTGAGCCGGTTGAATACGTTGAAGACATCTTTACATTGATGGAGAGTCTGGGACCTCTAGGTTATATCGGAATGGTAGGGATTTCACTTCTGCTATTTTTCCCATTTGTTTACATGAGTCTTAAGCGCATCGAAACGGTGAGAACTCTTTCTATCGCTTTTATTGTTTACCTATCAGCTGCTTTTATCATTACTGAGTTTGGTCACTACCCACCACCGGTTATGGGAGCAGGAGCGAGTCCGGTTATTGGATGGTTCTTAATGCTGAGTTTTGTTTTTAGACCAGAATAAGTTTTATGAAATTACGTAATGTCTTTTTTCTTTTACTCCTTGCTGGTTGTGCGACGAGACCTACGCAACAACCGGTAGAAACTCCAAAGGCAACAACTAAAGTTGTTAAGGCCGTTGAGAAGTCTCAGCCCTCTGAACTTCGAGATACAGTCGTATTGGATCATAAATATTTTAAGATTTCATACAATGTTAAAAGACGCCTGCCTAACTTCGTAAGCTACGAACTCACAGCAGAGCATTTAAAAGCCAAAGAAGCCTCTCGCGAAGATAAGTTCATTCCTGATCCACTTTTAAAACAAAAGAATCTTCCTTTTGTTGTCAGCGCCGAGTATGTCAAAACTGGTTACGACAGAGGCCACATGGCCCCGTCTGCTGATTTTGCCTGGAGCCAGGAAGCTAACGACATGACTTTTGTAATGTCGAATATGGCGCCTCAGAAACCTAAATTAAACCGCGATGCCTGGAAGAGACTTGAAGAGCAAGTAAGAAAATGGGCCTGTGGTGAAGAGAGGGTAACAGTTATTACTGGGCCTGTTTTAAAAGAGCGTTTGGCGACACTTCCTAGCGGATTAGAAATTCCAGAGGCCTTCTTCAAAATTATTATCGATGAAACGCCTCCAAAAAAGGCCATCGCTTTTATGTACTATCAGGAAGACAGCGGCGACATGCTCGCAGAGAGAATGATCCCACTTAAAAAGATTGAATCAGCAACTGGTATTGCTTTTAACCGCGAATTCCCTGACCTGAATGGCAAGATCAGAATGCCTGCCAGCACCAGCGAGTGGAAAGAAGCAGACTGCAGCAAGTAGGTTTATATGCGTTCATTTCTATTGTCCCTTCTCGCACTCTCAGTTGTGGGATGCTCTTCAGCTCCTGTGATGGAAAAGAGTGTTCAGGAAAAATTCATGCGTGATTTTTCCAGCACCAATCTACAAATTGCTAACCGCTACTATCGAAACTTTCAACAATATGAAGGGTTCTCTCAGACTTACTGGGAGACCATTTTAGATCAACTTTCTAGTGATAATGCTTTAAGTTTAAAAAGAGACATTAGAGCTTTTGATGTCATTAAGGCCAAAGGGTTTGAGAAGGGGACAGTCATCTGTGTTTACTCAAATTACTTCGAACTTGGTTTCTGTGACAACACGAGATGTGAAGGGACTGAGCTTTCTGGAATTAAGAAGGAAGAAGAGATTCCTGAGGCGATGGCGAGAGTAACAGCTTATACTTGTTCAAAATAAAAAGGCCGAAGATTTCTCTTCGGCCTCTTTCATCTAAACTTATTTTCTAAGAAATTATCTAGCAGCTGAGATTGTTTCCATGATCCATGGGTGAGCTACAGCTACGTTTCCATAGATTCCGTAGTACTTAGCTCTTGCACATCCTCTTCCCCAGCTTACTACACCAGCAAGAACCGGACGTCCGTCTGTTCCTGTGATTGTAAGTGGTCCACCAGAGTCACCTTGGCAAGAATCTTTTTGTCCTTCTGGGAAACCTGCAGCGATCATAGTTGAATCAACTTGACCATTGTATGATGTTGGAGCGTTTGCAGTTTCGTTAGATACGATTGGAACATCAACCATTCTTAGAACGTATGAAACACTTCCATTTTCTCTTGTAGCTCCCCATCCTAGAACAGTAGAAACTACACCAGCGTCGATTGCTCCAGTTTTAACTAGCTCAGGATCAACCATTCCAATGCTTCTTAGACCAGTTGCTTCGAAGTCGATTGGGTTCTTTAGCTCAAGAAGAGCGAAGTCGTAGCTGTATTTGCTAGCGTTGTTTTTTGGGTGAATATAAGATTTTTTCACTTCAAGCTTGATTCTTCCAGATGCGTTTAGGTCAACGTTTCCACCTGTGATTGGGCGAGTGAAGATTGACTTACAGTGAGCTGCTGTAAGGATCCATTTTTCATTAATAATTGAACCAGCACATCCACCACCGATAGAGACAATGTATCTTGTTTCAGTTTGAGCTGGATCAACAACTACACCACCAACGATCTTATCTTGAGAGATCGCAGCGTTTGAGAAAAGTACTGTTAGAGATAAAAGAGAGAGATTGAAAATATTTTTCATAAATTACCATCCTTGATAGATAAGATGATAGACCTCATGAACGGATCTGCAATTCATTTGCAGTAATGTAATATTTTGTTAGGGATTGGTTAAGATGAAAGCCGAGTAGAGAACTCGGCTTTGTGAATTTTGTGAAATTCCAAAAGTTACTTTGAAATTACTTCATCATTGAATTTTTAATTTTAAGTTTTCTTTTCTTAATTGATGTTGAATTGAGAGTTTGGCCAGCCATTCGGGTGGAACACCAATTTTTTTAGCCAGTGTTATGCACAGTTTTATGCTGACATTGGATTTATCTTTTTCCAAGTCACACAGACGTTGCTTGGAGATCCCCAGAAACTTGGCGAACTCTGTTTGAGAGAGTTCTTCACCCTGGCGATGGGCCTTTAAGCTGTCTCTTATACACATCTCCGAGCCCACGAGACGCTCAGTTATCT